>CAYMFP010000272.1:0-4419 GCA_964389385.1 uncultured Phycisphaeraceae bacterium
GGGTTAGCGGCGCCTTCTCAGGGCGGTCATCGCCAGGCCGGCGCCCGCGAGGGTGACGGCGCCGGGGGCGGGGATGATGACGGTGTACCTCCCGAGGAGGGTGGCGCCGGAGACGTCGTCGGCCGTGTCGGCCGGGAAGTAGAGGTTGCCGCCGAGGGAGGCGGCGAGCATCTCGAGGTACTCGTTGGCGTCGAGGGCCCAGGTGGCGGAGCCGATGAAGGCGCGTTCGCCGGCGGTGAAGGTGACTTCGAGGTCGTCGCTCCAGCTGTACATGTTCAGGCCGGTGTCGGAGCCGATGCCGCCGCGGAAGAGGCTGGGGGAGCCGTCGGTGGGGCTGCCGACGCTCGTCAGGTCGCCGAAGAGCAGGGTGGCGCTGAGGGAGGAGCCCGAGACGCCGTAGAAGTTGTCGAAGTAGACGCCGATCGAATCGCTGCCGACGGCGGTGGCGGCGGAGAGGCCGTCCGTGGCGGTGATGGTGATCTGGTTCTCGACCGAGAGATCGACGACGAGGAGGACGTCGGTCTGCTGGGCGGCGGCCGCGGACGCGAGCGCGGCGGCGGCGGCGAGCGCGCTGATGCTTCCTGTCCTGTTCATTCCCTCTTCTCCGTGCTGAGGCCTCAGGGCGGGCCGCACCGCGCGGGCTCGCCTGAGCACCGGGGCTGCGCGTTCCGAGCGCGCGCTTCCGAGGTTACTGGAACGTGCGGGCGCGACCAAGCGTTTTATCGGCACTTGGGGCGCCGGCCGGGCGGAGAGGGGGCGTTGGGACGGCGGGGAGGGTGGCGAGAGTGGGGCGTGGGTGGGGGCGTAGAGATGTAAGCCGCTGGTGATGCGGGGTTTGCGCGGGGTTGGTGGAGATGGGAAGGGAGGCCCCGCCGGGGCGGGCGAGGCTCCGCGGGTTCAGCGGCCGGTGAGTTCGTCGGCGAGGGCGTGGGCGTCGTAGACGGCGCGGAGGGATTCGAGGATGGCGCGGACGTCGACGGAGACGGCGCGGCCGTGCTCGTCGCTGAAGATGGTGTCCCAGGCGAAGGAGTATCGGTTGCCGTCGAAGATGAGGCCGACGCAGTCGCCGTCGGCGTTGAGGACGGGTGAGCCGGAGTTGCCGCCGATGATGTCGTTGGTGGAGACGAAGTTGTAGGGGGTGCTCAGGTCGAGGGCGTCGCGGCGTTCGAGCCAGAGTTGGGGGAGGTCGAAGGGCTCGGCGGCGCCGCGGGCCTCGGAGCGTTCGTACATGCCGGCGAGGGTGGTGAAGGGCTCGATGGGCTCGCCCTCCTGCTCGTAGCCCTGGACCTGTCCGACGGCGAGGCGGAGGGTGAAGGTGGCGTCGGGGTAGACGCCCGCGCCGAAGGCGCGGAAGCGGAGGTCGGCGAGGCGGGCGTAGGCCGTGCGCTCGACGGCGAGGACCTCGTCCTCGTAGCGTTCGCGGAGTCGGCGGGCGTAGGGGTCGTAGACGCGTGCGAGCTGGACGAGGGGGTCGGAGTTGGTGGCGACGGCGTTGGGGCCGGCCTCGGCGGCGGCTCGGGCGATCTCGCGGCGGATGCCGGGGTCGGCGAGGTTGGTGCTCTCGACGAGTTCGCGGGCGGCGTCGGCGGCGGAGCGGCCCTGGAGGATGGCGGCGAGGAGGGGGTCGTCGGCGCCGAGGGCGCTGGCCGCGGACTCGAGCCAGGTGCGGATGCGGTGGCGTTCGAGTTCGGGGTAGATGGGGGCCTCGGAGAAGAGTTCGAGTTCGAGGGACTGTCGGTTGGCCTCGGAGAACTCGGGGAGGCGTTCGGCCTCGGGCTTGGCGGATTCCTCGGCGAGGCGGGCGAGGGTGAGGGCGAAGTCGAAGAGGCGGGAGCCGTTCATGGCGGAGCCGACGGCCATGCGGCGGTGGAAGAACTGTCGGTGGGTCTGCTGCGCGGCGGCGATGTCGGTCCAGGGCTTGAGGGCCTCGGCGGGGTCGTCGGCCTCGGCGAGGACGCGGGCCTGGAACTCGGCTTCCTCGGCGCGTTTGCGGGCGAAGTCGGCGGGGTTCTGGAGGGCGGCGAGCTTGCCGCCGAGGCCCTTGCGGGCGTTCTGGATGCCGAGGAGGTCGTCGGTGGCGATGCGGGCGTTCTCGGGGCTTTCTTCGGAGAAGGTGCGGAGTTCGACCTCGCGGCGGTAGATGCGGTCCATCGCGGCGGGGTAGCGGACGTCGCGGAGGAACTCGAGGTGGGCGGCGGTGTAGAGGCGCTGCGTGCTGCCGGGGTGGCCGAGGACGAAGACGGGCTGCCCGGGCTCGAGGCCTTCTTCGGTGAGGGTGAGGTGGTGCTCGGGGGCGACGGGCCGGCCGTTCTCGTATGCGCGGACGAGGGTGACGTCGAGGCAGAAGCGGGGGAACTCGAAGTTGTCGACGTCTCCGCCGAAGGCGGCGACGTCTGCGGGCGGGGCGAAGACGAGGCGGAGGTCGGTGTACCGGCGGTAGGTGTAGAGGTGGTAGCGTCCGCCGCCGTAGAGGGTGACGACCTGGGCGACGGTGCGGTCGTCCTCGTTTGTGTGCGCGGCCTCGAGCTGGGCGATGGCGGCCTGGCGGGCGCGGCGTGCGGCGGCGGCGGGGGCGCCCTCGGGGACGGCGTCGTTGACGCGGTCGGTGACGTCCTCGATGGAGAGGAGGGAGCGGAGTTCGAGGTCGGGGAGGGGGAGTTCCTCGGAGGGGTCTCGGGCGATGAAGCCATCTTCGACGAGGTCGCGCTCGGGGGTGGAGAGCTTGTAGATCTGGTCGAAGGCGACGTGGTGGTTGGTCATCACGAGGCCGTGGGGAGAAACGAAGGAGCCGGAGCCGCCGTTCTCGAAGCGGACGGCGGCGCGCATGGCCTTGTCGAGCCAGTCCTGGGAGAGCCGGACGCCGTGGCGGGCCTCGATGAGGTCGAGGGGCGGGTCGTTGACGAGCCACATGCCTTCGTCGGCGGCGGCGGGTGCGGTGATGAGGGCGGCGAGCAGCGCGGCGGCGGTGCGGCGGATGGTGGGCATAGGGCAGAAGAGTAGGAGGAGGGGGAAGAGGGGAGAGGGGGCAAGCGGGAGCCGGCAAGGGGCGGCCGGGAGACGAGCGCCGACGATTCGCAGCGTGGGGATGGGTGGTGGGGGCGGGAAGTCGGGGCGCGGGGGTTGCGCGCGAGGGTGATGATTGTTGATCCGACTGTCGTAAGCGGGGCGGCGTTGATTGAATCCGTTTCTCGGATCGCTCCCCTAAGCTTGTTGATCGGAAGATGCACGGTCGCTAACGTGCGTTCCTTGTTTGGAGAGGGCGTTCCGCGCTACGGGGCGATTGTGAGTCTGCACCGGCCGCGCGGCCGGGATCGCCGGGGCGGGGCGGTACTACCGGGCGCGCGTGCGCCGCTACCTGATCGGACGAAGGGACATCAAGATGGCCAAGAAGGCTCGTGGGCGTCGCGCCGGAGGTCTGGCTGCGCTGACGACGGCGGATCTGCACGCGGAGCTGGAGCGCCGGCGGCAACGGCTGAGCGAGGAGCGTGATCGGCTGCGGAGCGAACTCGAGGCGGTGGAGGCGGAGATCGAGGCGCTGGGCGGAGTGGGTGGGGCGGGTGGGGGAGCGTCGCGTCGCGGGCCGGGGCGTCCGCGGGGGAGCGGGCGGGCGCGGGGCGGGGCCGGACGGCGGCGGGCGAAGCAGGCGGCGGTTCCGGCGGGCCGGAAGCGTCCGAAGAACGAGCAGAATCTTTCGGATGCGCTCGTCGAGGTGCTGAAGAACAAGACGATGGGCGTGAGCGAGGTCGCCGAGGCCGTGCAGGCCGCGGGGTATCAGACGAGCAGCGCGAACTTCCGAACCATTGTGAACCAGACGCTGCTGAAGGACCCGCGGATCAAGAAGGTTTCGCGCGGGCAGTACACGGCGAAATGAAGTTGATCGCGGGCAGACCGCACATGAGATGAGGCGGCCCGCCCGGAAGTTCGGATTATGCGCACTGCGTATGCGCAATGAGCATCGGGATCAGCGCTTGATGGCGTTGGTCTCGGCTTCGTGATGAGGTTCGGGATGGGTTTGGGTGTGCGAGGGGGTGGGGCGAATGGGGCGGGCTCGAGGCGTGGGGGTTCTGGGGGCGCAGGGAATGCTTCGGTTCGGCTGGAGCGGGGGCGGGATCGGGCCGAGAAGGGGTGCATGCAGGTACCGGCGTCCGGAGGCGACCTCTACACGCAGATCAACGTGGCCGTGGCCAAGAAGGCGATGGATCACATGCGCCAGCAGGGCGCGGCCGCGATCGAGCTGATGCAGGCGGCCGGGGACGTGCAGAAGGCGGCGCTGGGGAGTTCGAGCCGGCGTCCGTCGGGCGGGTACGGGGGCGTGGGGGGGCGGCTCGACACGTACGCGTGAGCGTCGGCGGTTCGAACGGGGTGAACGGCAATGAGATGACGGGCCGGGCCGCACGCGGTTCGGCCTGTTGTCGTTTT
>CAYMFP010000273.1:0-4331 GCA_964389385.1 uncultured Phycisphaeraceae bacterium
AGTACGGGAAGTACGTGATCGGGGTGGGGATGCGGGAATCGTCGAGCGACCTGCTCATCCAGAACTGCGACGAGTACTACTCCTATCACTCGATTTCAGGCCTGGTGAGGGCCGGCGAGGTGAAGGAATCGCAGGAGGATCCGTGGGTGCTGGTGCGCCGGGCCGTGCAGCAGATGGTGAAGGACGGCGACGTAATGCGCACGGATCGCCTGAAGCAGGTGATGATCTCGCTGGACCCGGGCTTCGACGAGAAGAAGCTCGGCTACAGCAAGTTCTCGCGGTTCGTGGCGGAGGCGGCCGAGAAGGGCGTCCTGAGACTGAGGAAGGGCGAGGCGGGACAGTACGAGATCGTCACGGACGGCGAGCCGGAGCCGCGGGAGAAGGTGGTCGAGCGGATTGTCGCCGAGGCGGAGGCCGGAGCGAATGGGCGTCGGCGTCGCGGGCGCGGTGGGCGCGAGGAGCGGCGTGGCCGCGAGGTTTCCGCCGAGGCCGCTGGTGCGGAGGAGCCGGCCGAGGCGAGGGAAGCCTCCGAGCCGGTGGCGGCGCGGGAGCCAGATCTGGCGCCGGCCGAGGCGGAGCCGGTCGCCGCTGCGCCCGCGCCCGAGGCGGCGGAGCCTGAGCAGGCTGCCGCTGCCGCCACCGGGGAACGCGGGCTCGATTGGGCGTATGCACTGCTGCAGGAGGCGGTCCGCCGGCTCACCTCTCGCGACGGCAAGGCCGTGCGGGACGGCGACGTCAAGCGAAGGATGCTCGAGCTCGCCCGCGATTTCGATGAGGGGGCGCTGGGCTTCAGCAAGTTCACCCGGTTCCTCCGGCAGGCGCACGACGCCGAAGTGATCGACCTGAACCGGACCGGGGCGGGGAACTACGAGGTTTCACTCCCCGCGAGCGGGAAGAAGCTGCCTCCGCCGGATTTGGCGGTGGCACCTGCCACGGCGCCGGAGGAACGGCCCGCGCCGAAGCGGGAGGAGCCGGCAAAGGCACCAGCGGCGAAGCGCGAAGAGAAGCCGGCGAAGGAAGCCACGGCGGCGGCCTCTGCCGCGGCCGAGCCGGTGCCGAGCGAGCCAAAGGTGGCCGCCGGTGCTCCGCCCAGTCCGCCTGCTGCGCCGAGCGCCTCTGCGGCGGAGCCGATCATCCCCGTTGGTGCGCTTCGCGGCCGACGCGGGACGCGGGGTCCGGTGTCCGGGCCTCCGCCCATCCTGCCGGGTCAGGTGGTCGCGCCGCGTACAACCACGCAGGATGGCGCCGGTGGTGGCACGGCCGCGCCGGCGGATGAGCCAGCGCGCGCCGTGTCTGCCGAGCCTGCCGCGTCCGCGCCTGCGGAGCAGCCGGGGGTCGAGGTCGCTTCGCAGCCGGCTTCCGGAGCCGAGAAGCAGACCCGGGGTCGGCGGGGCCGTGGAGGAAGGGGCAAACGGCAGGCAGCGGAGGCAGCCGAGGTGAGCACGCAGCCGGCCGCCGAGGCCGAGGCGGCCCCCGCACCGGCGGCGGAAGTCTCGGAGCCCGCCGCGCCGGCATCACGTCGTTCGCGCCGTGGACGCGGGAGTAGCGCCGCGCGCGAGGCCAAGCCTGCAACAGCGCCTGCGGCTGTGGCGGCCGAAGCGCACGCCGCTTCCGCGACTCCGACGCCCGATACGCCTGCCCAGGAGCGGAAGGGTGGGCGCGGAAGGCAGGGAAGGGGGCGACAATTGACTGCCTCGACCCCTGCTTCGACGCCATCGCTCGCGGAGCGCCTGGGACTGCCGCGAACAGCCCCCGAGATTGCGGCCCACCTGAGTGGCTACAAGGGCGTCGGAGCGAAGACCGCCGAGCAGCTGGTGGAGAAGTTCGGGACCGGGATCTTCGAGGCATTGGAGTCCCGGCAGGACGAGGTGAAGGAACTCCTCGGCGATCGACGGGCGCGGACGGTGCTCGAGCAGTGGTCAGCCGATCGGAGATCACGCGAGGGCGACGCGGCCCCGGACGCGACCTCGTCGGAGGCGGAAGCGGCGAAGTCGAAGCCGCAGGCCTCGTCGTCCGGCCGGCGAGGCGGGGGCTCCAGGCGCGGCGCCCGCAAGAAGGAGCCGGCCTCGTCCACCTGACGATGCGAGCGTCGTCGAGGGGGAGGCGCCGCGACCGGGAGGGCTCGGGTGGCGGCGCCTCCGTGTTCTCCCGGGTTGTGGGGGATGCACCGCTCCCGCCCGCTTTCTACGCGCGGCCCGCCGCCGAGGTCGCCAGGGATCTGCTCGGCGCGATCATCGTGTCCGATGTCGACGGCGTGGAGTGCAGATGCCGGATCGTCGAGACCGAGGCCTACGTCGGGCCGGAGGACGAGGCCAGCCACGCGGCGGCGCGCATCGGGCGAACCCGGCGAAACGAGGCGATGTTCGGCCCTCCCGGCCGCGCGTACATCTACCGCATCTACGGCGTTCACTGGTGCCTGAACACGGTGACGGACACCGTTGGCCACCCCGCCGCGGTGCTGATCCGTGCCGCCGAGCCCGTCCTCGGCTTCGAGGCGATGGAGGCGAGACGCGGGCGGGTAGGCCGGTTCGACCTGTTGCGGGGGCCGGGCAACCTGTGTCGCGCGCTCGGGATCACGGGGAAGCTCGATCGGCACTCGCTGGTCGAGACGCCACTCCGGATCCTGGCCGGCGGGGCTGTGATGGACGGCCAGGTCGCCCGTGGTCCTCGTGTGGGGGTGACGCGCGCCGTCGACCTGCCGCTTCGCTTCTGGATCGCCGGACATCCCTGCGTATCGCGCCGCCCGGGCGGTCCGGGTGTCGATACATCTGTCGAGCAGGATCTCTCCGACCTTTCTCCGGCGTGACAACCGCCGTTCGCCGATGCTCGAATACGATAAGCTGATGGAGTTCGCCGTGCGCACGGCCGAGGCTGCCGGGCGCATCACCCTCGATCATTTCGGTTCGGTCGCGGTCGAGTACAAGGGCGACGGGAGCGAGGTCACGGCGGCGGATCGAGCGGCCGAGGAGTATGTCCTCGCGGCCATCGGCGAGTCGTTCCCGGACCACGGGATCCTCGGTGAGGAAGGCGCATTGCGAGGAACCGATGGGCGCTTCCGATGGATCATCGACCCGATCGACGGCACGCGATCGTTCGCTTCCGGCGTTCCTCTCTATGGGGTCCTGCTGGCGCTGGAGGAGGCTGGGAAGCCGATCCTCGGGTGTTGCCACTTCCCCGGCCTGGGGGACACGGTGGTGGCCGCGCGTGGGGCGGGTTGCTGGTGGGGCGGGCGTCGAGCGAGCGTCTCGGAGTGCACCGATCTTTCCGAGGCTCGTGTGGTCACTTCCGGCCTGGAGTACTGGCGAGACTGGGCAACTCCGGCCGGGCGTGACGGCTTCGAGACGCTCGTGCGCCGGGCGAGGTTCGGCCGGACATGGGGCGATTGCTTCGGCTACGTTCTCGTGGCGACCGGCCGCGCCGAGGTACTCGCGGATCCGGCCTCGGGCGCGACCTGGGACTACGCGCCGATGGTCCCGATCATCGAAGAGGCGGGCGGAAGGTACACAACGCTCGGCGGACGCCCCGTCTCCGCCTGGTCGACCGCGCTCGCCACCAACGGGCACCTGCATTCCCAGGCCGTTTCCTGTTGGGATTCCTCCCTGGGAGACCTCGGTATCCAGACCGAGGTCGTGACCGCCCGGCGCGACGGGTAGGCAGGATCACGGGCTATCCACAGCCGCGCGGCAGCGGACTTCGCCGGGAGCGCCGTTGCCGATCCTTCGCCGGCGCGGAAGACCGGATTTATCCCCCCTGCAACAGGTACATCCAAACCCCCCGACGATCTTCCCGTCGTCCCGGCGAGGGCCTGGACCCATCCGTCACCTCGTGCACCATGGCCTCGGCGCCTCCTGTAAGGTGGTGAGGACGATCTCCTCTCCCGTTATTCGTGCGAGGGAAGCTTTGCCGAAGCACCAATCTCGCCTCGTCACTCCGGCAACTTCCCGTCGGTCCGCCATCTCACCTGACCCGGTGTGCGTAGGTGTGGCAAAAACCACGATCGTCCTCCCGGCGAGTGAGGGTGGGTCAACACTGCCCGGTCGTCCGTTATCTCAGCGACCCAGTTCGCGCCGGGGGCGCCGAAACACGAGTCATCCCGGCGCAGGGGGCCGTGTCCAAACTGCCCGATGGTCCTTCGTCACACGGGCCTGGTGTGCGTCGGGTGCAACCGAAACCCACCATCGTCATCCGGGCGCAGGAGGCCGTGTCAAAACTGCCGGATGGTCCTTCGTCGCACGGGGCCGGGGTGCGTCGGGTGCACCGAAACCACCATCGTCATCCCGGCGCAGGCCGGCGCCTGTAGACGCGCGGATGCATCCTCATAACGCGTTTCA
>CAYMFP010000274.1:0-4324 GCA_964389385.1 uncultured Phycisphaeraceae bacterium
TCATCCGTTGCGGAAGAGCCCCAGGTAGCCCAGCAGGTCCTGCACCGTCGTCTTCCCGTCCCCCGTCACGTCCGCGTCGCCGGCCCGGAAGAGCCCGAGGAACTCGAGGAGGTCCGCGATCGTGACCCAGCCGTCGGCGTTCGTGTCGGCCGTGGGGTCCGCGTACCCGACGCCCGTCAGCTCGATGCGGTACGGACCGGTGTCGCCCGGCCTGGGCCAGCGGATCACCGGCGCCCCCGCGCCGGGCCCGTCCGGTCCGGAGATCTCGCTCGACTCGATGAGGGTGAAGATCGCCCCCTCGGTCGAGTACGGAAGGTCGCCCGAGCCGGAGACCCCGAGGTAGTACAGCCCGGGCTTGGTGAGTTCGAACTTCGAGCCGTCCGTCGCGACCGGGAGGAGCCGGGCGTTCCGGCTCCCGTCGCCCGCGTCGTCGTCGTTCGCGAGCAGCCCGTACCCCTCCGCGTCGAAGAGGGTCAGGACGCTGTTGAAGACGGGGTCGCCCGGGAACCGCCGCCCGACGCGGGCCGAGAAGGCCTTCGGATCGACGATCCGGATCAGGTACAGGTCCTCGTGATCCCCCGTCGACGCGGCCTCGACCCCGGGTTCGCCGCCTCCGCCGAGCGTTCCCGAGATGGCTCCCATCGAGCCGACCCCCTTCGTCTTCGAGGCGGTTACGGGGGTGGGGCCCGCGTCGATGCGGGGTTCTTCCCAGTCCGGTCCGCCGAGGGCGGGGACGCCGGCCAGGGCGATCGCGAGCGGGGCGGCGCAGCGGGCGCGGGGCGTGGAACGGATGCGGGTCATGAGGCCTCCTCCTGGTCCCCCGATCACGGTACGGCAAACCGTGCCTCGGGGGAAGGGGGTTCGACAAGCAGAGCCGCGGGAGTTTCTCCCGCGGCTCCGGTGTCCGGACGTCCCGCTGTGCGTGAGGGCTCAGGAGTTGCGGAACTCGGCGAGGTAGGCGAGCAGGTCCTGGACGTCCGTATCCCCGTCTCCGTCGAAGTCGGCTCGGCCGGCGCGGAAGGCCGCGAGGTAGGCGAGCAGGTCCTGGACGTCGACGTCGCCGTCGTTGTCCCAGTCCGCCGCCGGGCGGCACTGGAGCCAGGTCTGCATGGCGCTGCGGATCTCGCTGCGGAGCAGTTCCGTCCAGGCCTCCCCGACGGCGTTGTTGGCGTTCGTGCCGTTCGTCGCGTCGTTCACGAAGGCGCCGAAGAAGTACTCCCGGGGCAGGACGCGGCAGGTCGAGCCGGCCCGGGTCTTCGCCGGCAGCGAGATCCACCCGCCGCGGGTGCGGTGCTCGGACGTCTGTCCGCCCGAGACGAACGTGTAGCTCCCGCCCTTGTGCGCGGTGTCGATGCCGGCGAGGAACTCGGCCCGCTCCGCCGCGGTCAGCCCGAGGGAGGCGCCCTCCTGCTGCACGATCTGGCTCACGCCCGCGGGGAGGCCGTTGAGCATCAGGTCGTAGAACCTCTGGCGGTTCGCGTTGCTGAGCAGGCCCGTCGCGACCGCCTCGTACAGCCGGGACGCGTCCTGCAGCGTGAGCTGGTTCGGCTCGGCGATCGCGCCGTCCGCGCCGCCGGCGCACCCGATGCGGTGCTGGATGAGCGTGTCCGTCATGCCCAGCGACGCGGCCGTGGCGTTGATCGCCGCCTCGCCGTACCGGACGCGGATCGCCTGCGTCCGGTTGTTGTCGGACTGCTCCATCATGGCGCGGAGGACGTCGTCCAGGGGCTCGAAGACCAGCCCGGTGTCCTGCGGGCAGGAGCCGCTCGCTCCCGTGAAGACGGAGACGAGGTTGTTCAGCGCGTCCGTGCCCGCGTCGACCCGGCGCATCGCGTGCACGTGGTGGAGCACCTTGATCATGCTCGCCGGCTCGAAGATCTCGTCGCCCATCACGCTCGCCAGCACCGGGCCGTTGACACGCTTCAGGTACGCGCCGCGGACCCCGTCCGTGCCGCCGCGGAGGATCTCGCTCACCCGCGTCTCCAGGGCGTTGCCGTTGTTCCGGAAGAGCACCGCGTAGCGGTAGCCCCCGCCGGACGGGTAGCGTTCCACGTCGATGATCCGGGCCGGGTACTGCCGCGCCATGTGGGTCACTTCCGCGGCCGTGAGCCCGTAGTGCCACCACCACTTGCAGTCGCCGGACTGGTTCCGCTCCATGACGACCGTGAAGTTGCCCCCGCCGCGGTCCTCGATGTCGATGAGCCGGGCGTTGCGGGCGCTGAGGTAGCTCGAGACCTGCGCCGGGCTGATGTTCGAGTCCATCCACCACGTCTTGGCGTTCTGCCCGGTGTTCGGCAGCATCACGGCCGCGAACCGGCGCTCGCCGCCGGGCGTGACGTACGTCTCGACGTCGATCACCCGGGCGTTGTTGCTGTTGATGAAGTCGCTGAGCTGCTGGAACGTCTGCCCGTAGAGCCACCACCAGCCGCTGGCGTTCTGCCCCGTGTTCGGGATCATGATCACGGCGAAGCGCAGGTTGTTCCCGGAGTAGTACGGCTCGATGTCCACGAGCCGCGCGTTGTTGTCCTCGAGGTAGTCGCCGACCTGCTCCGCGGTCAGCCCGTAGTAGTACCACCAGCCCCCCGCGTACTCTCCGCTGTTGCGCACCGCGGAGACCGCCAGCCGGAACGGGGACGTGCTCGTGACCTCGATGTCCACCAGCCGGTACCCGTCGTCGACCAGGTCCTCCACGAAGTCCGCGGTGACGTTCGTGTACCAGACGTTCCCCGTCGGCGTGCAGATGTCGTCGAGCGTCCCGTCCCCGGCCTGCGCGGCGGGAGCGAGGGCGGCCAGCCCGGCGAAGAGGGCGGTGGCCAGGGTGCGGTTCGTGCGGGCGGTGTTCGGGTTCATGTCGGATCTCCCGTGTGCGTGCGGCGTTCGTTCGGGGCGACTCTCGCCCGGAACGCCCTGCTTGCGCGCTCGCCCGCGGATCTCTCACTTGCACGCCAAGAAATGTGTCGTTCCGCCCCGCCGCCGGAGCCGGGCAGGGTGAACCACTTGTGCCGGCCGGCGTGGCGCGGGAGGATCGAGGCAACGGATGATCGACGCGACCCGCACCACGACGCAGCTTCTCGCCGACCTGCACGACGGGCAGGACGCGGCCTGGACCGAACTCGACCGCCGCTACCGCCCGATCCTCTTCAACTTCGCCCGCCGGCTCGGGCTCGCCGAGGCCGACGCGGCCGACGTCGCCCAGGAGACCCTCGCCGAGTTCGCCCGCATCCACCGCGAAGGCCGTTACCACCGTGAGAGGGGACGCCTGCGGATGCTGCTGGTCGGGGTCGCGAAGAAGAAGGCCGCCGCAGCACGTCGCCGCGCCCTCGGCGGCGGGCGGGGAGGCCGCCTCGCCGTTCTCCCGCCCGAACTCGACCCGCCCGACCCGGCGGCCGAGGCCGAGGCCGACCGCATCTGGGAGCAGGAACGCCGCCAGCACCTCCTCCTCGAGGCCCTGGAGGAGCTGCGCACCTCCACCCGGACGGGCGACGCCGCCCTGCGGGCCTTCGAACTCATCGTCACCCGCCGCCTGGCCCCGGCCGCGGTCGCCGAATCCCTCGGCATGACCCCCCACGACGTGCACCTCGCCAAGAGCCGGTGCCTGGCGCGGCTCCGCCCGATCATCGCCCGCCTCGAGGCCGCCTACGACGAGGGCGAGCCGTGACCGGCGACGAGCCCTGGGCCATCGGCGAGGGCCCGGAGGCGCCGTCGCGGCTCGACGACGACGCCCTCCTCGAAGCCCTCGCCTCCGCCGTCGCCTCGGCCGACGCGGGTTCCGGGCCCGCCGGCCGCGCGGGGCCCGCCGTCGAAGTGCCCGGCTGCATCCTCCGGCGCGAGATCCACCGCGGGGCCCAGGGCGTCGTCTACGAGGCCTGGCACGAGCGCACGAAGCGCCCAGTCGCCGTGAAGGTCCTCCTGAGCGGCGTGTTCGCCACGACCGCCGAGCGCGAGCGTTTCATCCGCGAGGCCGAACTCGCCGCCTCCATCTCCCATCCCGGCGTCGTGGTGGTGCACGACAGCGGCACGACGCCCGAGGGGCGCGGCTACCTCGTGATGGAACTCGTCGAGGGCCGGGCGATCGACGCCTGGGCCGACGAGCGCCGCCCCGCGTCGCCCCGACCCGGACGCCGCGCCTGGGCCGAGGTCCTGGGCGTGGTCGCCGGCGCCTGCGAGGCCGTGCAGGCCGCTCACCGCCGAGGCGTCATCCACCGCGATCTCAAGCCCTCCAACATCCTCGTCGACGCGGACGGACGCCCGCGCGTTGTCGATTTCGGCACCGCGACGCGGACGCCGGCGGGAGGAGAAGTGGGGGGAGGAGGAGGGGTGGGGG
>CAYMFP010000275.1:0-4312 GCA_964389385.1 uncultured Phycisphaeraceae bacterium
GCACGAAAAAGCCCCCGTCGCGGGGGCTTGGACGAAGTGCCGAGGGGGAGACTCGAACTCCCGACCTCCGGGTTATGAATCCAGCGCTCTAGCCAGCTGAGCTACCTCGGCAGGGTTGGGGGGCATCGTAGACCGCCCGGGCCGGGCCGTCAGCCCCGGCTCGCGGGAGAAGACCGCGTTCCCGCGGGATGACGCGGCGTCTCAGGCCCCGGGCTGTGCGGCCGACGGAGCCGCCGGCTCGCTGCGGGGGGCGGGCTCGCGAGCGTCGGAACGGGAGACGCGGCGATCGTCCGCGTCCGCCAGGGCGGGGCGGTCGTCGTACCGCTTCTCGTCGTCGGGACGCCGGGACTCGCGGTCGATGTCGTCCGTGACGTCCCTGAGCCCCCGCTTGAACTCGACGATCGACTTGCCGATGCTGCGGCCGACCTCGGGGAGGCGTCGGCCGAAGATGAGCAGGCCGATCACCAGAATGATGGTCATCTCCATCCAGCCGATGTTCTGGATGAAGGCAAGCGTTTCGGTCGGCATGGGGACTCCCGGATCCGGGGCAGGGCTCCGTTGGGTATTCAAGGGGTCGGGCCCGGCGAGGTCAACGCCGCCGGGAGCGGCCGGGGCGGGCCGCAGGAACGCCGGGGCCTCGATGCCGAGCCGCGGTTCAGTCCCGGGCGGCGACGGCCCGCTCGCAGGCCTCCACGACGTTGTGCAGGAGCATCGCGACCGTCATCGGCCCGACACCCCCCGGGACGGGGCTGATCCAGTCCGCGACCCGCCGGACCGTGTCGAACGCCACGTCCCCCACCGTCCGCGTCTTGCCCGTCGCCGGGTCCTGGACGCGGTTGATCCCCACGTCGATCACCACCGCGTGGGGCTTGACCCAGTCCGGCGTGACGAGTTCGGGCACGCCGGCGGCCGCGATGAGTACGTCCGCCGTCCGGGCCAGTTCGGGAAGCCCCTGCGTGAACTTGTTCGCGGAGATGACCGTCGCCTCCTGGCGCATGAGCAGGACGGCGATCGGCTTGCCGACGACGTCCGAGGCCCCCACCACCACCACGCGCTTCCCCCGGAGCACCAGCCCCGTGTGCTCGACGAGCTTGACGGTGGCGAGCGCCGTGCACGGGGCGAGGGAGCTGCGCCCGTAGACGATGTTGCCGATGTTGACGGGGTTGACGCCCTCGACGTCCTTCGCCGGATCGATGCGGCGCTGGAGGAGGTACGGGTCGACGCCCGGGGGCATCGGCATGTGCAGCATGACGGCCGTGACGCCGGGATCGGCGTTCAGGGCGTCGATCGCGGCGGAGAGGGCGCGGAGGTCCGCCCCCTCCGGCAGCTCGTGCAGGTGGTAGTCGATCCCGAGGGAGCGGCAGGTCCGCGCCTGGTTCTCGGCGTAGACGCGGGCGGAGTTGTCCCCGCTGGCGACGAGCACGGCGTCGAGGCGGACGGGGCACCCCTTGGCCCGGACGGCCGCGGCGCGGCGGCGGACGTCCTCGCGGATGGATTCCGCAAGGGCTCGGCCGTCGAGGATCTGGGCGAGGCGGTCGGACAAGGGGCACCGTGGCCTGGTTCGGGGACCGTGGGAGCCCGGACGGTAGGCGGCGGGTGACAGGGGGTTGGCGCCGGCGGGCGGATGCGGGGCGTTCGCCCCCGGGCGGGCGGGGGAGGCATCCCGTACGATGCCCGACCATGGGAGCAGCGAGCGCGACGGCGGCGGTCCGGGAGCGGGTGGAGGCGTTGCGGGACGAGCTGCGCCGGGCGAACCGGGCGTACTACGTCGACGCGCGCCCGTTCCTGACGGACCGGGAGTACGACGAGAAGCTGGCCGAACTCGCCCGCCTGGAGGCCGAGCATCCGGAGCTGGACGACCCGGCGAGCCCGACGAAGCAGGTGGGCGGGGAGCCGATCCAGGGCTTCCGGACGCGTCGGCACGGCGTGCCGATGCTCTCGATCGACAACACGTACAGCGACGCGGAGGTCCGGCAGTGGGTCGCGCGCGTGCTGAAGCGGCTCGGCGTCGAGGCGGAGGAGGCGAACGGCGCAGCGGATGACGGCGAAGGAGGGCTCTTCGCGGCCCCGCCCGAACGCGGCGCCCGGCGGGCGGACGGGGAGCGGGTGCGGTTCTCGTGCGATCCGAAGGTCGACGGCGTGGCGATGTCGCTGCGGTACGAGAAGGGGCGCCTGGCGTACGCGGTGACGCGCGGGAACGGGGTCGAGGGGGACGACGTCAGCCACACGGTGCGCACGATCCGGGCGATCCCGCAGGTGCTCCGCTCCGAGCGGGGGACGCCGATCCCGGAGGTGCTGGAGGTGCGCGGGGAGGTCTTCATCCCGCGGAAGGAGTTCCTGCGCATCAACGAGGAGCGGGAGGCGGCGGGGGAAGAGCGGTTCATGAACGCCCGCAACGCGTGCGCGGGGACGCTCAAGCAGCTCGACCCCAAGGCCGCGGCGGACCGGCGGCTCGGGTTCGTCGCCCACGGGCGCGGGGAGCTGAGCTCCGTGGACGGCGAGCCGTTCGCGACGAGCTACACCGAGTACATCGCGAAGCTGCGCGACCTGGGCATCCCCTCGAGCCCGCACCTGACGACCGCCGAGGACGCCGAGGGGGTGCTCCGCGCGATCCGCGACTTCGACGGGATGCGCGACCGGCTCGAGTACGACACCGACGGGCTCGTGATCCGCGTCGACTCCTTCGCGCAGCAGGACGCGCTCGGCGTGACGAGCAAGAGCCCGCGCTGGATCATCGCGTTCAAGTACCCGGCCGAGCGGAAGACGACGCGGCTGCTCCGCGTCGAGCACCGGGTCGGCAAGAGCGGGAAGATCAACCCGCGCGCGCACATGGAGCCGGTGCTGCTCAGCGGGACGATGGTCTCCAGGGCGACGCTGCACAACTACGGGCAGGTCGCGAGCAAGGACATCCGGGAGGGGGACCTGATCCTCGCCGAGAAGGCAGGGGAGATCATCCCGTACGTCGTCGGCGTGGCGCCGGAGAACGAGCGCGGGCCGGGCTCGAAGCCGATCGAGCCGCCGACGCAATGCCCGGCCTGCGGCGGGCCGGTGGAGATCGAGCCGCCCGAGGCCGCGCAGGACCCCGCGCGGGAGACCGCCCGCTACTGCACGAACCCGGAGTGCCCCGCGCAGCTCCGCGAGCGGCTGATCTGGTTCGCGGGGCGCGGGCAGATGGACATCGAGGGGCTCGGCGAGCAGACGATCGACCAGATCCTCGCGACGGGCGCCGCGGGGGACGGGGTTCCGCTGAACCGCTTCTCGGACATCTTCCGCCTGCACGAGCACCGCGAGCGCCTGCTCGCGCTCGACCGGATGGGGGAGAAGAAGCTGGAGAACCTGCTCGCGGGGATCGAGGCGGCCAAGGGGCGCGGGCTGGCCCGCGTGCTCGGGAGCCTCGGGATCCGGCACGTCGGCGCGTCGACGGCCAAGGCGCTCGCGAAGCTCTTCCCGGACATCGACGCGCTGCTGGAGGCGCCCGAGCCGGCGCTGCGCCCCAAGACGCTGAAGAAGGACGAGGCCAGGGCTCTCGGCTTCCCGGAGGACCCCAAGGACCGCCCGGAGACGGGCCTCGGCGTGACCACGGCCCCGGTGCTCTACGCCTACCTGCACAGCGAGCAGGGGCGGCGGACGTTCGCGGCGCTGCGCGAGGTCGGGGTGGACCTGACGAGCCACGAGTACGCCGAGCCCGGCAAAGTCCCCGCGGCCCAGGGGCCTTTCGCGGGCAAGACGGTGGTCCTGACCGGGACGCTGGAGCGGTACACGCGCCCGGAGCTGACGAAGATCCTGGAGGATCTGGGCGCGAAGGTCTCCGGGAGCGTGAGCAAGAAGACGGACCTGGTCATCGCGGGCGCGGAGGCGGGGAGCAAGCTGGCGAAGGCGGAGGCGCTGGGAGTGGAGGTGTGGGACGAGGCGCGGCTGGCGGAAGCGCTCGGCGCGGAGTGAACGCCGAAGCGAGGTTCGTCGTGCATCGTCCGGGAGCGCCGGTTCGGGACGACCCCAGAAGTAAGGAGAAACACCATGTCCAGCGGCCGACGGAACCTGCGAGGAGCGGGATCGCTCCTCACGCCGCTCCTGCTCCTCGTGCTCGCCGGCATGTACGGCTGGGATCTGTGGCAGGACCGCGCGAGGAACCAGCTCATCTGGCTCACGCACCACGGACTCACGGAGCCCACCGCCACGCGGGCCGAGGCGCTGGCCGCGGTCCGGCGCGCCGTGTACCGGGCGTTCCCGGGGCAAACGCCGCAGATCCTCGGGCCCGGGTCCTTCACGATCTCCGGATCGGGCATCGGAGGGCACGTGCTCGTGTCGGTGG
>CAYMFP010000276.1:0-4286 GCA_964389385.1 uncultured Phycisphaeraceae bacterium
CACCCCGCCCCACCCTACTCCTCCCACCTCCCGCCCCGACGGGGCCGGGGAACGCCGGGCCGCGGAGGCGGGCGCGCGGCTACACCTCTTCGACGCTCCGGGCCGGGGAGGAGGCGCCGGCGAGCGCCAGGTTGATGACGAGCGCCGCGGCCGCGGACGCCGCGATCACGCCCGCCATCGGGCGGGCCGTGCCGTCGTGCAGCAGGCTCACGATCATCGCCCCCGCGCCGCTGAGCAGGAACTGCACGAAGCCGAAGACGGCCGAGGCGCTCCCGGCGACCCTGCCGTGGGGGGCGAGGGCCAGCGCGATCGTCGCGGGGTAGATGAAGCCCAGGCTGCACATGAACACGAACAGCGGCGCGAGCACCCACGCGAAGCCCTCCGCGCCGCTCCACGCGACGCCGGCGAGCGCGAGCCCCGCCGCCGCGGCCGCGGCGAGCCCCCACCGCAGCGAGGTCCGCGGGTGCACGCGCCGCGCGATCGCCCCGTTCACCTGCGAGGCCACGATGAGCCCGAGCGCGTTGGCCCCGAAGAAGAGCCCGAACCGCTCCTCCGAGACGCCGTGCAGCTCCATGAAGACGAACGGCGAGCCGCTGATGTACGCGAACATCGCGGCCGAGGCGAGGCTCCCGGCCAGCGCGTGCACCATGAACGTCCGGTCGCGGAGGAGCATCGCGTAGACGCCCCCGATCTCGCCGACGCTCCGCCGCCGCCGGTCCGCGGCCGGCAGGCTCTCCGGCAGAGCGATCGCCATGGCGACGAGGCAGAGCAGCGAGGCCCCGGAGAGGAACCAGAAGATCGCCCGCCACCCGGTGTGCGTCGCGAACCACCCGCCCAGGATCGGCGCCACGATCGGCGCCACCCCGAGCACGAGCATCAGCAGGCTGAAGACGCGCGCGGCGTCTCGCTCGTCGAACCGGTCGCGCACCACCGCCCGGGCGACGACGACCGCCGAGCACCCGCCGAGCGCCTGCAGGAAGCGCGCGGCGATCAGCCAGCCGACGTTCCCCGCGAGCGCGCACCCCACCGACGCGGCGACGAAGATCACCAGCCCGACGTACAGCGGCGGCTTGCGCCCGAAGCGGTCCGCCGCCGGGCCGTACACGAGCTGCCCGAGCGCCAGCCCGACGAAGTACGCCGCGAGCGTCCGCTGCACCGCGGCCACCGTCGTGCCGAAGCCCTCGGCGATCGCCGGGAAGCTCGGCAGGTACATGTCGATCGCCAGCGGCCCGAGCGCCGACATCGCGCCGAGCAGCAGGATCAGGAAGTACACGCCGCGGTCGAATCGCGCGGGCCGCCCGGCCGCCGCGTCCGGGAACGCCGGCGGCTCGTCCGGCAGCTCCGCCTCGGCCTCGGGGGGGAGCGCGGGCCCGGCAACGGCGCCCGCGTCGGTACGGACATGGTTCAAGGAAGCTCTCCGTAAAATCCGGGCGTCGGCGCCGCCGGCCCGTTCGGAGGCCGGCGGTCTGCGGCGTCCCCTGAGCCTTGCTCGCCCCGCGCGCCGCGTCCACCGGCGGGACGCGCACGTCTTCGCGCGGCGTGGTCTCATCGCCGGGCCTTCTTCCGGCCCAACGCCCGCTCTCCGCCGGCCCACCCTCGAAAAGCGGCAAGGACGCCGATGGTCGTCCCCGCCGTGGTCCGGCGCCGCACAGCCCCCCACCCCCACGGGGGGCGAGGGTCAGGCCCCCGCCGCGGCCCGGTCCTTGGCCTGGCGCTCGGCGCGGCGGCGCATGCCCTCGTCGAGGATCTTCTTGCGCATGCGCACGCTCTTGGGCGTGACCTCGACCAGCTCGTCGTCCTCGATGTACTCGATGCACTGCTCGAGGCTGAGGATGCGCGGGGCCTTCAGCGTGACCGTCTGCTCCTTGTTCGCCACGCGCATGTTCGAGAGCTGCTTGAGCCGCGTCGCGTTCACGATGATGTCGTTGTCGCGGTTGTGCTCGCCGACGATCTGCCCCGCGTACACCTGCTCGCCGGGGCGGACGAACAGGTACCCGCGGTCGTGCAGCAGCTCCACCGCGTGGGGCGTCACCTGCCCCGTGTCCGTCGCGATCATCACGCCGGCCGAGCGCCGCACGCGGTCGCCCGACACGGGCTCGTACCGCAGGAACGTGTGGTGCATGATCGCCTCGCCCTGCGAGGCCGTGAGCACGCGCCCCCGCAGCCCGATGAGCGCCCGCGACGTGATCTCGAAGACCATGTGCGTGGTGCTCGCGCCGCGGTCCTCCATCTTCAGCAGCGTGCCGCGGCGCTCGCCGACGAGCTGCATGACGCCGCCCATCGTCTCCGTCGGGCAGTCGATCACCAGCTCCTCGATCGGCTCGCACAGGACGCCGTCGATCTCCTTCGTGATCACCTCCGGGCGGCCGATCGACAGCTCGTACCCCTCGCGCCGCATCGTCTCGATCAGGATGCCCAGGTGCAGGATGCCGCGCCCCGAGACGCGGAACTCGTCGCTCGTGCGCCCGGGTTCGACCCGCAGCGCCACGTTGTGCTGCAGCTCCTTCTCGAGCCGCGCCCGGATCTGCCGGCTCGTGACGTAGTCGCCCTCCTGGCCGCCGAACGGCGAGTCGTTGATGCGGAACGTCATCGTGATCGTCGGCTCGTCGATCGTCACCGCGTCCATCGCCACGGGGTGGTCCGCGTCGCAGATCGTGTCCCCGATCTGCAGCTCGCCCAGGCCGCTCACGGCGCACAGGTCGCCCGCCTCGACGCGCTCGCGCTCCACGCGCCCGAGCCCCTCGAACCCCTCGAGCTTGCCGACCTTCCCGAAGACCGTCTTCGTCGTCCCGTCCGCCTCGCGCTTGACGATCGCCACGCGCTCGTTCGCCGAGATCGTCCCCGCGTAGATCCGGCCGATGCCGATCTGCCCGACGTACTCGCTGAACGCCAGCGTCGTCACCTGCATCTGCAGCGGCTGCTCCGGGTACGCCTCCGGGTGCGGGACCTTGTGCACGATCATCTCGAAGATCGGCTTGAGCCCGTTGTGCGTCCGCTGCTCCTCCGGCAGCCTCCAGTCCTCGGAGGCCCAACCGGCCTTCGCCGAGGCGTACACCACAGGGAAGTCCAGCGCCTCCTCCTCCGCCCCGAGGTCCACCAGCAGGTCGAACACCTGGTTCACCACGCGGTCCGGGTCCGCGTCCGGCCGGTCGCACTTGTTCACCACCACCACCGGCTTCAGCCCCGCCTCGAGCGCCTTGCTCAGGACGAACTTCGTCTGCGGCATCGGGCCCTCGAACGCGTCGACCAGCAGCAGGCACCCGTCCGCCAGGCGCAGCACGCGCTCCACCTCGCCGCCGAAGTCCGCGTGCCCCGGCGTGTCGATGATGTTGATGCGGTAGTCGTTCCCGTCCTCCGCGTGGTAGTTCACCGCGCAGTTCTTCGACAGGATCGTGATCCCCCGCTCCCGCTCCAGCGGGTTCGAGTCCATGATCAGCCCGTGCTGCCCGCCCTCCAGCCGCTCGAGCTCGCCCGCCCGGAAGTTCCCCGACTGGCGGAGCAACTGGTCGACCATGCTCGTCTTCCCGTGGTCGACGTGAGCGATGATGGCGACGTTCCGGAGGTGCACGACGGACTGGGCGATCGTCTGGCTCATAAGCTTCCCAAACCGGCCCGCAACCTGGGCCCTGGGCTCCCTCTTCCGGGAACCTCACCCCCGGGCCGGACGCGGCCCGCGGGCGATCGAATTCCGTTCTCGTCTGTGGATCGTCGGGACCGAGCCCCGCGCCCGGACAACACCCGGGCCTCCCGCCCGACGGCTCTCCTCGCCGGGCGTTTGCGCTCCTGACGGCAGCCGGTTCGGCCGAGGCGGACGCTGCGTCCGCGCTCCCCTCCGGGGCCGCCTGCTTGCCTGCATGTGCCCGAAGTCTAGGGACGCCCGCGCACGCGCCGACGCCGGGCTCCCCCGCGCCCGAACCGGCACGGTCGATAAGAGCGTGGGCCGCACCGCCCGGTGCGGGGGGCGAAGCCCCTCACCGATCGGCCAGCTCGACCTCTATACGCCCCTGCACGCCCCCCCGTTCGTCGAGCCAGACCGCCCACTCCGCCCGCTCCACCCACCGCCCGGCTCGCCCCGCCCCCGGCATCCGCTCCGACGCGCCGCCCGCCGGCGTCAGCGCCTCCGCCAACGCCTTCGGGCGCGCCACGCCGCGGCCGACGGGGATCCCTCCCCCCCACTCTCCTCCCCGCCCACCCCCATCCCCCCACCCTTCCCATCCTTCGCCCCAACCCGCGACGATCCCGCCCTCGCTCCCCGTGCGCGCCGCGGCCAGGATCCGCCGGACCGC
>CAYMFP010000277.1:0-4281 GCA_964389385.1 uncultured Phycisphaeraceae bacterium
GCCGGGCTCGTGGGGTTCATCCTGTCGCTGCTCGGGATCCTCGGGACCTGCGGGCTGTTCAGCCCGGTGGGCTTCGTCGTCTCGCTGATCGGGCTCGGGAAGCGCCCCCGCGGGTTCGCGGTCGCGGGGGTCATCCTGGGGGCGCTCGGCAGCCTCTGGCTGCTGGTCCTCGCCCTGATCGCGCTCGTGGCGGGCGTCGCGGGGCTCATCGGCGTGGTGGGGACGGCCGTGGAGACGGGCAGCGTCGAGGCGGCGTTCGACCGGTACGAGGTCGCGCAGATCGTCCGGGCGGTGGACGCGTACGAGGATTCGACGCAGGCTCTGCCGACGACGATCGAGCAGCTCGGGCTCAAGGGCGGCACGCTCGAGGACCGCTGGGGCAACACCTACCGGTACGAGCCGGACTTCCTGACGGGCACGTACCGCATCTCCTCGCACGGGCCCGACGGGATGCGGGGGACGGACGACGACATCCTGCTGTACGACTCGACGAGCGGCGGCGAGATCTTCCTGGAGGACGACCCGGCGTTCCGGGAGTTCGAGCGTCGCCTGAACGAGCAGGAGGACGCCGAGGGCCGGTGACGCCCGGGGGCGTCAGCCGGGCGGGAGCGCGAAGGCGGCGCCGGGGTCGCGGCGGTCGAGGTAGGCGTCCATCTCGGCGAGGGTGTCGGTGAGCTGGTCGAGGACGAGCTGCCCGAACGAGGGCTTCCCGAAGGCGCCGACGTTGATCTCCACCCAGGTCACGACCTCGGTGCGCGAGCGGATCGTGATGTCGACGCGGTGGTTCATGTCGTCCAGGTACCGCAGGAGGATGCCGCGTTTCTCCGGCTGCTCGTAGCGGACGTTGAGGCCCAGCTCCGCGGCCGTGCTCCGCGCGGCCGCGACGACGTCGTCGTAGCGGGCGAAGTGGCTGCTCGTGAACTTGCCCTTGCGGTAGACGCCGTTGGCGGCGTTGGCGGCGCCGATCGCCGGGGCCGCCGCCGTGACCGGGTCGCATCCGGCGAGCACGCATCCCAGAAACAAGGGCGTCGCGGCCGCGGCGAAGCGAGCGAGCGGCCGGCGGCGAAAGCGTGAGGGCGGTGTCTCCGGGCGATCGGTCATGGTCACGGAGGGTACTCCGCGCCGAACGGGCGAGCGAAGGAGCCGACGGACGATGCGCACGCGATTGATCTACAACGCGAAGGCGGGCGCCGGCGGGAAGGAGCAGGAGCTGCTGGAGGAGGCGGAACGCCACGGGCTGGAGGTTCTGCGGACCGGATCGTCGGGCGACGCGCGGCGGCTCGCGGAGGAGGCCGTGCGCGCAGGGGCGCCGCGCCTGCTGGTCGGCGGAGGGGACGGCACGGTGCACGAGGTGGTCAACGGCATCGCGTGCGCGCTTCTGGGCGACGGCGCGGGCGACGCCCGCCGCGTGGAACTCGGGGTCGTTCCCCTCGGCACGGGCAACGACCTGGCGCGCAGCCTCGGGCTGCCGGCGCGCGACGTGCGGGACGCCGTCCGCCTCGCGGCCACGGGGCGGGCGCACCGGGCGGATCTGATCCGCTTCCGGGCGATGCAGGGCGGCCGCTGGGGCGAGACGCGGTGGGCGATCAACGCGGCCGTCGGGGGCGTGGGAGCCCGGGTGGCGCACCGCGTGGAGAGCGACGAGAAGACGGCCTGGGGCCCGCTCGCGTACTGGAAGGCGGGTTTGGCCGAGCTGCGTGATCCGCCGGAGTTCGAGGCGGAGATCGTGGTGGACGGGGGAGAGGCGATCCGTGCGGACGTGCGGGGGATCGCCGTCACGAACGGGCGTTACGCGGGGGGCGGGGTGCAGCTTTCGGACGGCGTCGTGGACGACGGGCGGCTCGACGTCGTGGCGTTGCCGGTGCAGACGGTGTGGGAGGATCTCGCGGCGGGGGTCGAGGCGCTGCTCGGGCAGCACTCGGCGAGCGAGCACCTGATCACGGTGCGCGGGCGGCGGGTCGCGATCTCCAGCCGCCCGCCGATGGATTTCACCGTGGACGGGGAGCCGGTCGCGTGCGAGCGGATCGAGTTCGAGAGCGTGCCCGGGGTGCTGTGGCTCGTGATGGCGGAGGGTGCGGCCGTGGCGGAGACCGGCATCGTCGGCTGAGGTCAGGAGCGGCACCCGGCGGCTCGTGGGCCGGCTGGCGGAGGCCGAACTACCGGACGTGCATTCAGGAGACGGCTCGTCCTCACCAGGCCGCGGCACGGCGGATTCCCGGACGGACGAGCCGCAGGGGCGGCAGGGGTTCGCCAGCCCTTCAGATCGCGTGCGCCCATCCCGGAAGTGGGGGCGTGGGCTGTTCACGGTGGGGCGAAGACACGATGATGAGACGGACCCTCGGTGCGCGGGGGTCGGTGGCCCGAACGGGCCCGCGGGAGAAGACGGATGACTTTGCGGAATCCCCACGCATCGCGATGGAACGCGGCGCTCCTCGCCGTTTGCGGGCTCGCGCTCGCCGCCGGCCCCGCCGCGGGCGCCTCGTCCTCGAAGGAACCCGCCGCTTCCGGGCAGGCATCGGGGCCTGCGACGTCCGCCGACCAGGGGCGTTCGGGTCGTATTCCGTTCCCGAGCGCCCGGGTCGATCCGTTCTTCGGCGGGCGCGTCAGCGTCGATCTGTTCGGGGCACGGAACCCGGAGTGGCTGTTGCCCGCGACCGAGTTCGATCCGTTCGGGCTGCGCAGCGCCCTGGACCTGGGTCAGGAACAGGCTGCGAATGCCCCTGAGGGCGTTCGGAATGCTCGAGACCCGTCGCGGACCGGGCGGGGAGGCGAATCGGCGTCCTCCGGCCTGGACAGCGGGGCCGGAGGAGCGGATGGCGGCGGGAGCGCCGGAAGCGGCGGATCCGCGGGTGGTGGAGGAGGAGCGGGGGCCGCGGCGTCGATGCCCGGGGCCCGCGCGTCGCTCGGTGGGGGGCTGATGACGGACGGGATGAGCCGGGGGGGCAGTTCCGGGGCGGCCGGAGGGCCGGCGGCCGCGGGCGGGGCCCGCGGGGAACGGGGCTCGTCGGGCGCGGGTTCCACCTCGGGAGGTTCGTCGTCGCCGCGCCCGGCGGGCGCGTCGTCCGGGGGAACGTCTTCGGGCGCCGGAGGCGGCAGCGTCGTCTCTGCGGGCGGAGGTGGGGGCTCCGGCGGAGTTTCCGCAGGGGCGGGTTCCAGAACGAGCATCGGGGGGGGGACCTCCCGGCCGATCGCCTCGCCCGGTGGATCGTCCCCTTCCGGATCGACGGGCGGAGGCGTGGTCGCGGAGCGGCCCTCGGCGCCGCGTCCGGCCCCGGCCGTGCCTGGGGGCGGGTCGGGTTCGAAGCCGCCGGCCACGCCGCCGAAGCTTGGATCGGGCGTGTCGACGCGGCCTTCGCAGGGCGGTCCTACGCCGCCTCCGGAACCTCCGCCGAGCGAGCCGCCGCCTTCGGAGCCGCCGTATTCAGAACCCCCGCCCGTGGAGCCGCCTCCGGTGGATCCGCCCCCGTCGGAGCCTCCGACCTCGGAGCCGGCGAGCATGACGTTCGAGCAGGGCCCGATCACGGCGACGGTGACGGGCGACGTGCTGACGGTGCGCGGGGCGTCGGTGGTGACGGTGCTCTCGGGCGGGCCGTTCGAGGTGCTGTACGGGACGCCGTTCGGGTACGACTCGGTGATGTCGCGTCTGCGGAGCCTGACGACGGGACCGTACGGCGGCGCGGCGGGTGAGATCGTTTCGGAAGTGAAGCTGGAATTCGATGACGCGACGGGCGCACGCGTGCGCTTCTTGGTTGCGCCGGAGAACGCGGCGCATCCGAAGCGGGATTCGTACCTGTGGGTTTTGCCCTAAGGCTTTGTTCCCGCCTTGTTTGCGCGCGGCCCCCGATGGCTGGGGAAGGCCGATTCCTCGAAGGCGCCGCACCACGGGGTAATCCGTGGCGATCTGGGTAGTTTCAGGGCCGAAGGGAGGGGGAATCGGTGAAGATGCGGAAAGCCGGCCCTCAGCCGGAGTGTCTTCCAGCACATGAACTTACGGTCGATGGCCAAGCTGTTTGACCGAGCGGCACGGAGAGCATCCATGCGATCGCGATTCATGACGATGGGAATCTCGGCGGCCTTGGCGTGCGTTGCAGCGGCCGGGCAAGTGAGTGCGGCTCCGTTGCCGGGGTGGGTGCCGAGTCAGACCCAACTGGACGCGATGATCCAGGAGGCGCTGCGGCCGTTCGAGTGGACGACGCTGGTGCCGAGCCCGGACTCGCGCCTGATCTTCGTGAGCAGCTCGGAAGGGAACGACGCGAACGACGGGCTGAGCCCGGAGCGGCC
>CAYMFP010000278.1:0-4247 GCA_964389385.1 uncultured Phycisphaeraceae bacterium
TTCCGGAGGGGTGATCCGCAGGGCGGCGGGGGGCGTAAGGCGGGTGTATGGACAGGATTCCTGCTGGGATGGCGCCGGTGCTGGTGGCGTTGCTCGCGGCGCAGGCGGGCGCGGGGGCGGAGGCGGCGGAGACGCCGCGGCCGCAGCCGTCGTACCTGGAGTGGCCGGTGCTGCCGGTGCCGGAGCCGGATCTGGCGGACGTGCGGTACGGGCCGGAGCGGCGGCAGACCATGGACATCTGGCTGCCGCCTGCGGCGGAGGGACCGGAGACCGGGGACCGGGCATCGGGGGAGGAGGGGGCGCCGGTGCTGGTGTTCTTCCACCACGGGGCGTTCACGTTCGGGGACAAGTCGATGCTGCCGGGGTCGTTCCTGGAGTACGCCCGGGAGCGGGGGTGGGCGGTGGTGAGCGCGAACTACCGGTTCACGACGCAGGCGCCGTTCCCGGCGCCGATGCTGGACGGGGCGCGGGCGGTGCAGTGGGTGCGGGCGCACGCGGAGCGGCTGGGGATCGATCCTGAGCGGGTGGCGGTGAGCGGGGTGTCGGCGGGGGCGGGGATCAGCATGTGGCTGGCGTTCCACCCGGACCTGGCGGACCCGGACGCGGAGGACCCGGTGCTGCGGGAGTCGACGCGGGTGAGCGCGGCGCTGGCGCTGGAGGGGCAGGGGACGTACGACCCGCGGGAGTACGAGCGGATGTTCGGGCGGGACCTGACGGTGGTCCGGAGCTTCCGGACGTTCTACCCGATCCCGCCGGAGCGGTACGACACGCCGGAGGCGCACGAGATGTTCGCGCAGGCGAGCCCGCTGACGCACGCGTCGCCGGAGGATCCGCCGGTGCTGATCGCGCACGCGCTGAGCCTGACGCCGCTGGGGCGGATGGACGAGATCGTGCGGATCATCCACGCGCCGGAGCTGGGCGAGCAGGTGGCGGACCGGCTGGAGGAGGTGGGGGTGGAGTACGCGCTGGACGTGCTGGAACGGCCGCGGCGGGCGAGCGCGGGGGTGAACGGGGACCACCTGTTCGACCTGCTGGAGCGGGCTATCGAGACGGGGAGGATCGGGGAGGCGGGGGAGGAGGGAACCGGGAGCCGGCGACCGGCGGGCGGGGGGAGCGGAGCGGAGTAGCGGGGACGGCCGGTGTGGGAGCATGCTCGCCACCGCTGCGCCTCCCGCTGCGCGGGAGTCGGAGCGGTGGCACCCGGCTCGGGATCTGCCATCTGCTGGTCCGCGATCGGCCATTTCCCGCGGCTACCGCCGCGGGTGGTACATCGCGTGGACGTCCTTGAGGGACTCGCGGTCGACGTGGGTGTAGATCTGGGTGGTGGCGATGCTGGCGTGGCCGAGCATCTCCTGGACGAGGCGGAGGTCGGCGCCGCCCATGAGGAGGTGGGTGGCGAAGGAGTGGCGGAGGGTGTGGGGGTGGACGTCGCGGAGGCCGGCGAGCTTGGCGTAGTGCTTGACGACCTGCCAGACGCGGACGCGTTCGAGGGGGCGTCCGTTGCGTGAGAGGAAGATGCGGCCGCGGTCCTCGCCGTGGGGGCGGAGGAGGGCGGGGCGGAGTTCGGCGAGGTAGCGGGCGAGGGCTTCGGCGGCGGGGGCGCCCATGGGGACGAGGCGCTGCTTGGAGCCCTTGCCGGTGACGACGAGGGCGGAGAGGGCTTCCTTGACGTCCATGAGCCCGAGGGCGCCGACCTCGCTGGCGCGGAGGCCCGAGGCGTACATGAGTTCGAGCATGGCGCGGTCGCGGATCCAGAGCGGGGGGGCGTCGGCGGTGGCGCCGGGGCGGGCGGCGTCGATGAGCTTCTTGACCTGCTGCGGGGAGAGGACGCCGGGGAGGCGCTTCCACTTGGTGGGGCGTTCGAGGAACTCGGCGGGGTTGCGGGTGGTCTGGGTGCGGGCGCAGTGCCAGCGGAAGAGGACGCGGATGGCGGCGATGTGGCGGGCGACGGTGGTGGCGGCGAGTTCGCGGTCGCGGGAGAGGGCGGCGACGTGGGCGACGAGGTGGTCGGGGGCGATGTCGGCGCGGTCGGCGATGCCGCGCTCGGTGAGGTCGCCCATGAGGTGGGTGAGGTCGCGCCCGTAGGCCTCGAGGGTGGAGGGGGCGAGGCCGCACTCGACGCGGAGGAAGACGAGGAAGTCCCTGCGGAGGTGCTCGAGGTCCGGGGCGATCGGGCGGAGGGTGTAGGGGTCTTTGGGGCGGGACACGGGGGAGGGTAGAGGGCAGGTGGGCAGGGGGGCAGATCGCGGAGGGCGGCGCGAGTGGATGGCCGGCGCGTTGGCGGGGGCTCAAACGAAGACCGCCCCGGGCGGGGGGCCCGGGGCGGCGGTGGGTGTTCGGGGTTTCAGCCGCGGTCCGCTTAGCCGAGGAGCTGGAGCGCGGACTGGGGGTTCTGGTTGGCCAGTGCGAGTGTGTTGGTGGCCGCGGAGACCAGGATCTGGTTGCGGGTCATCTGCGCGGTCTCCTTGGCGAAGTCGGCGTCCCGGACGGCGGACTCCGCGGCGGAGGTGTTCTCGATGGCGACGCCGAGGGAGCGTACGGTGGAGCCGATGACGTTCTTCTGGAACGCGCCGATGCGTCCGCGGAGGGTGGAGACCTGCTCGATGGCGTTGGCGACGGCCTTCTGGGCGAGGCCGAGCTTGTCGCCGTCGACGACGTTGAGGGCCTTGCCGCTGGCGAGGTCGGCGAGGGTGTACGCCTGGCTGGCGGACTCCTCGACGCGTCCGAGGTTCCGGGCGGCGACGTTCTTGATGCCGATCGAGACCTTGTTGGCGACGTTGACGTCCGAGCCGAGCTGGAAGTCGGCGCCGCCGCCGGTGATGGTGAAGGCGACTCGGCTGGAGACGGCGGCCGCGGAGGCGGCGGCGAGGGTCATCTCCATGTCGAGGAAGTCGGTGTTGACGGACATCGTGCGGCCCTTGCCGGTCGCGATGATGCCGTTGATGGTGCCCTGGATGTCCTGGCCGGACTTGCGGAAGCCGTTGGTGGCGGCGTTGAGCTCGCCGAGCTCGGCGCCGAGGTTGCCGTCGGCGGAGACGGCGTAGATGCCGGTGTTGGCGGCGGTGCCGGAGGACGTGGCGCCGCCGTCGTTGAGGACCTTGAGGCTGACGAACTCGTCGGAGCCGAACTCCGCGGAGCGGAGGCGGATGAAGCTGGTCGAGCCGGTGGGGACGACGGCGGAGACGCCGGTGACCTCGGTGAGGGCGTTGATGGCGGCGGCGATGGAGGCGGTGCTCTGGCCGGAGGAGAAGCTGAGCTCGCGGGAGCCCTTGGAGCCGGCGATCTCGATGACGAAGGAGTTGCCGGCGGCGGAGAGGTTGAGGCTGCCGCCGCTGAGGACCAGCATCATCTCGCCGCGGCGTGCCGAGCCGGTGACGATGGCGGAGACGGTCTGGCTGGAGCCGGTGAACTTGGCGCCGCGGACGCTGAAGTCGCTGACGCCGGCGTTGACGCCGGTGACCTGGTAGTCGAAGTTGCCGTTGAGGAGCTTGGTGCCCTGGAAGCTGGTGGAGCCGGCGACGCGGTCGATGGTCTGGAGGATGGAGTCGATCTGGAGCTGGTTCGCCTCGCGCTCCGAGTCCGAGAGGCCGGCCTGGGACGCCGAGGCGTTGAGGAGGCCCTGGAGCTCGACCAGCATGCTGCTGATCTCCTGGAGGCCGCCCTCGGCGATGTTCATGACCTGGTCGGCGCGTTCGCCGTTCTTGACGGCGGAGTTGAGCGAGGCGAGCTCGCTGCGCATGTTCTCGCTGGCGATGAGGCCGGCGGGGTCGTCCTTGCCGCGGTTGATGCGGAGGCCCGTCGACAGCCGTTCGAGGCTGCTGTTGAGGCCGGTGTTGTTCTGCCCGAGCACGCGCTGGGCGATCAGCGACTGGACGTTGGTGTTGATCCGACTCATGGGGAGAGTCCTCCGTGAGCTAACCGGGCCGATCCTCCGGGTCGCGATCGCCCGCCGCCGGCTCGTCCGGCGCCCTGTTCCCCCGGCTCCGTCCGGGGGGTTCTGCACGATCGTCCGGCTCCGTCGCCGGGCGGATGGGGGAATCGACCGTCTCTGAACGGGAGTTCAGCTGAGACTCACGCAACAACGGCGATTTGCGGGGAGGGCTGAGGCCAACGGCGCAAAAAGAAACCGGCCCGCGTCGCTCCACGACGCGGGCCGGCGGTTATCGGGCCGTCACCGGAGGGTCATCCCAGCAGCTGGAGCGCGGACTGGGGGTTCTGGTTGGCCAGTGCGAGTGTGTTGGTGGCCG
>CAYMFP010000279.1:0-1214 GCA_964389385.1 uncultured Phycisphaeraceae bacterium
AATCCCCGTCCTGCTTGACTTCTCCTGCCGATAGCTCCAACGGGCCAAGGGATGGCCCGAGCACACCCACGGACGGGAGTCACGGATGCCCCCCCGCTCCACCGCCGACGCAACGGCACGCCCCGCACGCGCCAGCCGCCCCGCACGGACCGGCGCCCCCTCCGCCTCTTCCGACGCCGCCCTCTTCCGGGCCCTTCCGCACCGCGCCGCCGACCGCCGCGCCCACGACCGCCTCCCCCTGGCCCTCCCCTGCAAGGTCCGGCCCGAGGCCGCCCTCCGCTTCCTCGGCGCCACCACCGAGAACATCTCCCGCTGCGGCGCCCTGCTCTCCCTCCAGTGCTCCAAGCCCCTCGGCGCGGGCGAGACCCTGGACCTCGCCGTCGCCTTCCGGGGCGACGCCCTGCTCCGCGCCGGCGAGACCCTCCGCGCCACCGTCGTCCGCGTTCTCCCCTCGCTCGGCGGGCGGCAGCGCCTCGCCGTCCGCTTCTCCCAGGTGATCGACGCCGCCGCCCTCCCCGCGCCCGCGCACACCGCCGCGGCCTGATCCCACCTCTCTACCCCACGAATCAGGGTCTTCCACCCTCCGGCGACGCGCGCCGGACACCTGTCCACGCTGCCACATCCCGGACGCGACGAACGCCCGCGCCAAACCCGTTGCCGACGCGCCGCGGGCACTCAACGCCCCGTTCCAAGCGCGGCCACGTATCGAGCGCACGAACCGCTCCGGGATTCTGTCGCGGATGCCTCCGATTCCGCCGTCGACCCCGCCCGCTCTCGGTCAAGCCGCAGCTACGTTCTCCCGAGAACAGGGCCAAGCCCTGCTCGGAGATGCTCATGCCCGCCGCCGCGTTCGCCGCCCCCCTGCACGATGACCTGCGCACCCTGCTCGACCTCGCGCAGGAGGCGGAGGCCCACCCCTACGCCGGCGATCTCCTCGCCGACGCCGCCCTGCACCTGACGATGCTCGACCGGGAGACCCTCGCGGCCCTCGGGCTCGATCCGGACGCCAGCGCGGCCGCCCTCCCGGCCTCCGCGGACCCGCTGATGCGGCAGTTCGTCGGGCACCGCTCGACCCTCATCGAGGCCGTCGCCCGCCTCTCCGCGGACGAGCTGACCCGCCCCCCCCCCTCCGCCCCGGACCCCCGCCCCCCCGGGCGGACGGGCGCCGGCCGCCCCACGGCCCCGCAGGCCCCCCCCCGACGCCACCCCGCGGG
>CAYMFP010000279.1:1224-4213 GCA_964389385.1 uncultured Phycisphaeraceae bacterium
TCGCCGACGCCCTCTCGGCCGCGATCGCCCGCAGCGGACGCATCCGCGCGGACGTGCTCCGTGCCCTGCGCCCGCAAATGGCTGCCGCCGCCTGACTTGCGGTGACGCGGCCTCGCGGGCCCCGCCCCGCCTGGCCTCTCCCTCGCCCCCGGCCCGCCGACGCCACCCAGCTATATGGGTTGCGCCGGCAATTCGCTGGCCGCATCCCCGGCCTTGAGCTACGTTTGCCGCGCCTCGGCAGCGAGGCCGTGGAAGCCGCGGGCGCCGCCCGCGCCCGTGGCCGGCGCCGGAGGCCGAGGGGGATCACCCACATGCTCGTTCCGTTCGCTCGTGCCGCCGCGAAGCCGGCGGGTGGTTTCCGTGTGCTCACCCCGGCCGTGCTGCTCGCCCTGAGCGGCGCGGCCTCGACCGCCTCCGCGCAGGTCGACTTCTACTGGCGATCGCCCGTCAGCGGGCTCTGGCGCGACCAGGGGCACTGGATCAGCAACGGCATCCCGAACGGGCTGGACGTCGACCGCCTCTACATCAACGCCGCGGGGGCGAGCTACACCGTGAGCGTCGACCGCAACGTCCGGACGGGGCACGTGTTCGTGGACTCGCCGGACGCGACGCTCTCGATCGCCTCCGGAACGCTCACCTCCGAGCACATCGAGGTCCGCGCCGGCGGGCTCTCGCTCACGGGCGGCTCGATCGCCGACACGCCCGGGCAGCTCCTCATCGGGCCGGAGGGCACGCTGCGCATCTCCGGCGGGCTCGGGCGGACGATCTCCCGCTCCGTCGCCTCCGACGGCGTGATCACCCTCTCGAACCCCTGGCTCCACATCGGCACCGACTTCGTCAACCGCGGCACCCTCATCCTGGAACGCCCCGGCAACACGCACAGCATCAACGGCGCCACCGGCGGCGGGCGCCTCCGCAACGAGGGCGTCCTGCGCCTCGCGGCCGGCGAGGGCTCCATCCAGACGCCGCTCGACAACCTCGGCTCGATCGACGTCGCCGCGGGCATCCTGCGCCTCTACCGCAGCACGACGCACGCGGGCGACGTGTTCATCGCCGACGGGGCGACGCTCGAGATCCGCTCCGCGAACGAGTTCGCCGGGGGCTCGTCCGTCTCCGGGCCGGGCACGCTCGACGTCTTCTCGGGCACGACGTTCCGCACCGGCAGCACCATCGCCGAGGAGACGGAGGTCTCCATCACATCGACGGTGACGCTGGACGAGGGGGTCCGGCTCGCGCCCCGCCGCATGCGGCTCGCCGGCGGCACGATCGGGGGCGCCGGCGACGTCGTCGTCACGGGCGAGACCGTGTGGAGCCACGGCGTCGTCCAGGGAACGGGCGTGCTCCGCGTGGAGCCCGACGCCCGGCTCGAACTCACCGGCATCGGCGGACGCACCCTCGGGCGCCCGCTCGACTCGTCGGGCGTGATCGTGATGCACGGGGGCTCGCTCCAGCCCCAGGGGATCAGCATCCGCAACGCGGGCGTCTTCCGCCTGCTGCCCGCGGTCAGCGGGCACAGCCTCCCCGCGGGCTCCGGCGCCGTGCAGTTCCTCAACGAGGGGCTCTTCGAGGTCGTCGGCGGCACCGCCTACCACCGCCAGCCACTCGTCAACTCGGGCACGATCGCCCTCCTCCAGGGCGAGCTGCACCTCACCGGAGGCGGCGTCCACTCCGGCGACGTCACCGCCGGCGCGGACACCCTCCTCCGCATCGAGAAGGAGAACGAGTTCCTCCCCGGCGCCGCCCTCGCCTCCGACGGCGCCGTCACCGTCGTCGGGCGCGTCGCGCTCCGCGACGGCGCGTCGCTCGCCGCCGAGGCGCTGACGATCACCGGACGCCTCGACATCGACCCCGGGGCCGAGGTCGCCTCGCCACACATCGCCCTCAACGGCGGGACCATCGAGGGCGACGGCGACCTGACCGTCACCCACGAGATGACCTGGACCTACGGCACGATCAGGGGCGACGCCTCGGTCCTCGTCGAGCGCACGGCGGCGCTCTACATGAGCGGCAGCGGCTCCCGGATGCTGGAGCGCCCGCTGGAGACGCGCGGCTTCGTCTCCGTCGACCGCGGCAACCTCTACCTCTCCGACACGCTCACCGTGCACCCCGGGGGCACCCTCGCCCTCCAGAGCCCGGCGAACGCGACCGTCGCCGTCCGCGAGACGTCGGGGCGGACGGGGTCCGTCCGGAACGAGGGCCTGCTCAAGGCCACGGGCAACTCCGCCCTCGTCGAGACGCCGTTCGACAACGCCGGCGAGGTCATGGTCCTCGGCGGCGGGCTGGAGCTGAAGCGCACGCCGCAGGTCGAGGGCGACGCGATCACCGGCGGCGCCTGGCGCGCCCTCGGCGGCACGCTCGAACTCCCGGCCGGCGTGATCACGCGCAACCGGGCCGACATCACCCTCGGAGAGGGCTCGATCGCCGGCCTCGAGCACCTGCGCCGCAACGAGGGCGTCCTCCGGCTCGTCGGCGAGCGCACCTTCGCCGCGCCGGCCACGCCGCTCGGCCTCGAGAACGCCGGCGTCATCGACATCGCGCCCGGCAGCACGCTCGAGGTGAACGGCGCCTTCGCCACCTCCGGCACGCTCCGCATCGAGATCGCCGGCCCCGAGCTCGCCGGCCGCGTCACCGCCGCCGGCGCCGACCTCGGCGGCACGCTCCACGTCGCCTTCGCGGGCGACCCCGCCGCCTTCGGCGGGCAGGCCATCGACATCCTCGAGGCCCCCTCCGTCGCCGGCGCGTTCGCCTCGGTCTCCGCCTCGGGGCTCCCCGAGGGCTGGAGCGTCCGCACCGAGCGCACGCCGGCCGGGCTCCGCGTCCGCGTCCTCACCTCGACCAACCCCGCCGACTTCAACGGCGACGGCGTCGTGAACGTCAACGACCTGCTCGGCTTCCTCGGCGCCTTCCGCACCCAGGACCCGACCGCCGACTTCAACGCCGACGGCGCCGTGAACGTCAACGACCTGCTCGCCTACCTCGGCGCCTTCCG
>CAYMFP010000280.1:0-4202 GCA_964389385.1 uncultured Phycisphaeraceae bacterium
CCGACCACCCCGAAACCCACCGCGCCCTCGTCCGCCTCCGCAGGCTCATGGACGAAACACGCCGCTGAACGTCCAACGAGCCGCGATCGCTCCAGTCGCCCTGGCCGGCCTCGAGTCGGCGAGACCCGTACCGTGCTGAAAGCGGCGCGGCCGCGGGTGGGCGGGCGCGCCGGGGCGGGGTCAGCGGTCGGACTCGGTGATGCCCATCCGGCTGCGGTCGGGGTCGGCGGGGCGCTGGGGCGGGGTGTAGGCGTTGGTCTCGAGTTCGCGGAGGAGGTGCTCGACGCCGGCGCGGAGCTGGGGCGAGACGCCGTCCTGGTACTGCGCGGGGTCGTCCAGGACCTCGATGTCGGGGTCGACGCCGTGGCCCTCGATGCCCCAGGTGCCGTCGAGCTCGTAGAAGCCGAAGGTGGGGACGGCGGTGTAGCCGCCGTCGATCAGGCCGGGGACGCCGGAGATGCCGACGAGGCCGCCCCAGGTGCGGGTGCCGATGAGCTTGCCGATGCCGTGGTGCCTGAAGAGCCAGGGGAACATGTCGCCGCCGGAGCCGGCGCGGCCGTTGATGAGCATGGCCTTGGGGCCCTGGTGGGAGTCGTAGGGCCAGGGCCAGTCCTTGCCGTCGCGGCGGGCCCAGTAGTTGGTGCGCGGGCGGTTGAGCAGCTCGATGAAGCGGTTGGGGATCTGCCCGCCGCCGTTCCACCGCTCGTCGATGAGCAGGGCGGGGAGGTGGGCCTGCCCGTAGAACTGCCGGAAGAGCTCGTTCTGCCCGTCGACGCCGGTGTTCGGGACGTAGATGTAGCCGACCTTGCCGCCGGAGAGTTCCTCGACGGTGCGGCGGTTGGTCTCGACCCAGTCGCGGTAGCGGAGAGTGTCCTCCGAGGCGAGGAGCCGGACGACGACCTCCTTGTCGTTACCCTCGCCCTCCGGCGTGCCGGGGGCGTCGATCTGCGCGTCCTCGGAGAAGGTGAGGGTGACGGTCTTGTTGGCCAGGCCCTGGAAGGCGGCCCAGGGGTCGCGGTCGGCGTCGACGGGGACGCCGTTGACGGCGAGGAGGAAGTCGCCTTCCTCGACGCCGACGCCGGGGGCGCTCAGCGGCGAGCGGGCGTCGAGGTCCCACGGGGCCCCGCCGAGGATCTTGGCGATGCGGTAGGCCGCGCCGCCGCCCTCGCCCTCGACGCGCTCGAAGTCGACGCCGAGCATGCCGACGGTCTCGGAGGGCTCGTTCTCGCCGTCGCCGCCCCAGTAGTAGGCGTGCCCGACGTTGAGTTCGCTGATCATCTCCCCGATGATGAAGCTCAGGTCCTCGCGCGAGTTGGCGAACTCGACCATGCGGGCGTAGTCCTCGCGGACGCGCTCCCAGTCGACGCCGTGCATGTTCTCGACGTAGAAGAAGTCGCGGTGGCGGCGCCAGGCGTCGTTGAAGATCTGGTTCCACTCCTCGCGCGGATCGATGCGCACCCGCATGCCGTCGGTGACGACGGCCTTGCCGGAGGCGCCGGCGGAGGCGTTGAAGATCTGCCCGCCGGCGAGGAGCTTGTCGCCCTCGGCGCTGAGCTGGAACGAGCCCTGCCCGGCGGCGACGGTCTCCTCCTTGATCTCGTCGGCGCGGATGTCGACGAGCATGATGCCCTTGTCGGGGCGGACGTAGAGGAGCTGGTTCTGCTTGTTGACGCCGAGGGCGCCGAAACGCCCCGAGGCGACGGGGATCCGGAAGGCGCGGGCCTCGAAGCCGGCGAGGTCGATGCGGACGACGTCGGCCGGCTCGGGCTTCTTGCCGCCGGAACTCGCGGCGGCGCCCTCGCCGCCGCCGGCTCGGGTCATGGTGATGGCGAGGTTCTCGCCGCCGACGGTGGCGGTGCCGCGGAAGGTGTCGCCCTCGATGCGGCCGTCGATCTCCGCGGCGCCGTTGGGGGACATGGCGCGGAAGGTGAGGCGCCCGGTGGCGGCCTCGAAGCGTCCGTTCTCGATCGGGACGGCGGCGCCCATCACCGAGAGCGTGCCGGTGACGGTGGTGCCGTCGTCGCCGAGTTCGAGGGTGAGCGAGAAGGAGATCGCCTCCGGGAGCGAGCCGCCGGAGACGGAGCCGGACCAGGAGCCGCTGACGGGATCGGCCGCGGCGTCGCCGCCCTGATCGCCCGCGTCGTCGTCCCCGGCCTCGTCCGCGTCGTCGGCCCCGCCGTTCTCGTCGTCGGCGTCTTCGCCGTTCTCGTCTTCCTCCGCGTCCTTCTTCTCGTCCTTGACCTCCCACTCCTGCTCGTCGCTCTCGGGGGCGAGGGGGTGCTCGACGTCCTCGCGGAGCGGGACGGCGACGAGGACCTGGGCGTTCTCGTAGATGAAGGTGGAGTCGATGTCGGAGTACGTGGGGGAGAACGTGCGGGAGCTGACGAAGTAGAGGTGGTCGCCCGTGCGGTCGAAGACGGGGCGCTCGTCGCTGAAGAAGTAGGACGTGACCTGGTGCGGGCCGGGGCCGGCGTTGCGGCGGGCCTCGGCGCGGGCCTTCTGCTCCTCCGTCGCGTCCTCCGGGAGTTCCCCCTCGGCGTCGGGGTCGAGGTCGTAGAGGAAGACGGCCGAGGTCATCGCCCCCGCCGGGTTCGCCTTGGCGTAGGCGAGCCAGCGCGAGTCGTGCGACCAGCTCGGCACGATGCGGTTGCCCCACGCGTCGCGGTCGATGATCTCGGTCACGCCCTCGGCGAAGGTCTCGTTGCCGGCGTCGTCGACGCGGCGCTCGCCGAGGGTGTGGACGTAGAGGTTCCCGGCCTTGTCGGTGAAGGCGATGCGCTCGGAGTTCGGCGACCAGACGGGGGAGAAGTAGTACGTCCTGGAGTCGCTGGTGAGCTGGCGGACGGGCCCGCGCCCGTCGGACTGGCGGATGCAGAGTTCGTACTCGCCGGACTCGTCGGAGAAGTAGGCGATCCAGCGCCCGTCGGGGCTCCAGGCGGGGTCGCGCTCGGCGGCCCCGTTGGTGGCGGTGAGGTTGCGCGGGGTGCCCTTTTCGGCGGGGAGGGTCCAGATGTCCCCGCGGGCCTCGGCGGCGACGCGCTTGGCGCTCGGGGAAATGCTCTGGGCGCCCATGAAGTTCTTGGCGTCGACGGTGCGCGTGGCGAGCTTGGGCTTGGCGCCGGGGATGCGGACCTCGACGCGGCGGGGCTGGGCGTTGCGTCCGAGGTCGAGCAGGTAGAGGTCCGGCCCGTTCTGGAAGACGATCTCCCCGGCGCCCGCCCGGTTGCGCCCGCGGCGTTCGCCGGGGCCGATCGCCGGGAACTTCACGTCGTAGTCGGTGAAGCGTGTGACCTGCTCGTGCTCGTCGGTGCGGGAGTTCCAGCGCCAGATGTTCAGGCGGTGCTCGTCGCCGCGGTCGGACAGGTAGTAGAGGTCCTCGCCGTTCCACATGGGGAAGGAATCGGTGCCCTCCCAGTCGGTGAGGCGGCGGGTCTCGCCGGTCCGGAGGTTGTAGAGCCAGATGTCGCTGGCCATCCCGCCGCGGTAGCGCTTCCAGGTGCGGAAGTCGCGCTGGTGCGGGAGGTAGGCGAGCCACTCGCCGTCCGGGGAGATGGCGCCGTAGCCGCCGTAGGGGACGGGGAGCTTGACGGGCAGCCCGCCCTCGGACGAGACCGTGAACAGCTCGGCCTCCCGGGGATACTCGCCCATGCCGCCGGCGGCGAAGAGCAGGCCGTTGCTCTCGGTCCAGTCGGCGAGGAGTTCTCCCGTGGGATGGTGGGTGACGCGGCGGGGGACGCCCCCGGCGAGGGGGACGGTGTAGATGTCGCGTCCGCCCTCGTAGTTGCCGACGAAGGCGATGTGCTTCCCGTCGGGGCTGAACCGGGGATACAGCTCCTGCCCGGCGGGGCTGGCGAGGGGGGTGGCGTCGCCGCCGTCGCGGTCGACGATCCAGAGGTCGTTGGCGTACACGAAGACGATGTGGCGGTCGGAGACGTCGGGGAAGCGGAGCATGCCGGCGGGGGGATGCTCGTCTGCCCCCTGCGGGGCGTTCTGCCGGCCGTTCTGACGGGCGAGGGCGTCGGCGGAGAAGACGCCCATCGCGAGGCCCGTCAGGGCCGCGAGCGTCGCCGCGGTGGTTCGGATGTGCACGGTTGGCTGCTCCTTCTCTTCGCTGCCCCCGGATCGCTCGCGGCCGGCGGGCGGGATGTGCATTGTTCCGGGGCGCGCCGGTGCGGGCGCGGCGGGGGCGGACCAAGGGACAT
>CAYMFP010000281.1:0-4195 GCA_964389385.1 uncultured Phycisphaeraceae bacterium
CGCGGCCGACCTCGCCGCCAGCGAGGACCGCTACCGGCGGCTCTTCGACGGCATGCAGGACTGGGCGTTCGTCTACCGCCTGAACGAGGACGGCTCGCCGGGCCCGATGATCGAGGTGAACGCGGCGGCGTCGCGCCGGCTGGGCTACTCGCGCGAGGAGCTGCTCGGCGGGATGACGGTCCTGGACTTCGTCCCCCCGGAGGTCGGCCCGGTCGAGAAGGTCCGCCTGGTCGGGCAGCAGGGGCGGCTCACGGCCGAGTCGACGCACGTGGCGAAGTCGGGCGAGCGGATCCCGGCGGAGGTGAGCCTCGTCAAGTTCGAACTGGACGGGCGTCCGGCGGTGCTGTCGATCGCGCGGGACGTCGCGGAGCGCCAGGCCGCGGAGGCGGCGATCCGGGAGAGCCGCGAACGCCTGGAGGCGGCGCTCTCGGCCGGCGAGGTGGGGACGTGGCGCGTGGACGTCGCCTCGGGCGCCGTGACGCGCGACGCGAACACGAGCCGGCTGTTCGGGCTGGAGCCGCGGGAGTTCACGACGGGGCTGGAGGAGTTCCTGCGCCGCGTGCACCCGGAGGACCGGGGCGCGGTGGAGCGGGGCGTGCGGGGGGCGATCGAGGGCGGGGGCGCGTACCACGTCGAACACCGGGTGGTCGTCCCCGGCGGCGGCGTGCGCTGGCTGCGGGGGCGGGGGCGGGTGCTGCGCGACGGGCGGCGCCGGGCCGTGGCGCTGACCGGCGCCGTCGCCGACATCACCGACCAGAAGCGGGCGGAGGCGACGCTGCGGGAGAGCGAGCAGCGGGTGCGGCGGCTCATCGACAGCCTCTTCGTCTTCGTGGGGGTGCTGACGCCGGAGGGGCTGCTGCTCGACCTGAACCTGCAGGCCGAACGCCTGCTCGGGACGCCGGCGGAGGCGGTCCGCGGGCGTCCGTTCTGGGAGGGCCCGTGGTGGGCGTACGACGAGCGCGTGCGCGGGCGCATCCGCGCGGCGGTCGAGGCCGCGCGGCGCGGCGAGCCGCAGCGGTTCGACGTGCACGCCCGGCTGCCGGACGGCTCGCGCGTGCCGATCGACTTCATGATCGCGCCGATGCGCGACGACTCGGGAGCGATCACCCACCTGCTGCCCTCGGGGATGGACATCACCGACCGCGAGCGGGCCGAGCAGGCCGTGCGCGAGGCGAACTTCCGCCTCACCGAGACGCTCAGCAGCATCACGGACGCGTTCTTCTCCGTGGACCGGGCGTTCCGGGTGACGGAGATGAACCCCGCGGCGGAGCGGGCGCTGGGGCGGACGCGGGGAGAGCTGGTCGGCCGGCGCCTGTGGGAGTGCTTTCCCGAGGCGCTGGGGACGCGGTTCCAGCAGGAGTACGAGCGCGCGATGGCGACGGGGGAGACGGTCTCGTTCGAGTCGTACTTCCCGCCGCTCGACCTCTGGGCGGAGGTGCGGGTGTACCCCTCGCGGGCGGGGCTGGCGGTGTACTTCCGGGACGTGGGGGACCGCAAGCGGGCCGAGGCGCAGCGCGAGACGCTGCTGGAGAGCGAGCGGGCCGCGCGGGCCGAGGCCGAGCGGGCCAACCGCCTCAAGGACGAGTTCGTCGCGACGCTGAGCCACGAGCTGCGGACGCCGCTGAACGCGGTGATGGGCTGGTCGGGGATGCTGCGCAAGGGGCGGCTCGACGCCGAGGGGGTGCAGAAGGCCGCGGAGATCATCGAGCGGAACGCGCGGGCCCAGGCCCAGCTCGTCAGTGATCTGCTCGACATGTCGCGGATCCTTTCGGGCAAGCTCCGCCTGGAGATGGCGGAGACGGACCTGGCCCCCCTCGCCGCCCAGGCCGCGGAGGCGGTGCGGCACCAGGCGGAGCAGAAGGGCCTGACGCTCGAGCAGGACCTCCCGCACGAGCCGCTGGGCGTCCGGGGGGATCCGGACCGGCTGCAGCAGGTGCTCTGGAACCTGCTCACGAACGCCATCAAGTTCACGCCGGAGGGGGGGCGGGTGCGGCTGGCGGCCGAACGGTCGGGCCCGCGGGCGGTGGTGCGCGTGGAGGACACCGGACAGGGGATCGACCCGGGGTTTCTCCCGTCCCTCTTCGAGCGGTACCGCCAGGCCGACGCCTCGGCGGCCCGGCGGCACGGGGGGCTCGGGCTCGGGCTGGCGATCTGCCGCCAGCTCGTCGCCATGCACGGGGGCGCGATCCGGGCCGAGAGCGAGGGGGAGGGGCGTGGGGCGACGTTCACGGTCGAACTCCCGCTCGTCGAGGCCGCTCCCCCCGTGGGGACCGGGGTGGGGACCGGGAACTCCGGCGACGGGGAGGAGGAGCTGCCGCTCCTGACGGACCTGCGCGTGCTGGTGGTCGACGACGAGCGGGACTCGCGGGAGCTGATGGCGCGGCTGCTGGAGGCGTGCGGGGCCCGGTGCCGGACCGCCGGGTCCGCGGCCGAGGCGCTCGCCGCGCTGGAGGCGGCCGGAACGGACCTGCTGGTCAGCGACATCGGCATGCCCGGCGAGGACGGGTACGCCCTGATGCGGCGCGTCCGGGAAACGCTCGGGGCTCTACCCGCCATCGCCGTGACGGCGTACGCTCGGGAGGAAGACCGCGAGCGGGCGTTCGCGAGCGGGTTCCGGGGACACGTCGCCAAGCCGGTGGAAGCGCACGATCTGTGCTGGGCGGCCGCAACCGCGGCGGGACGGACCGCAGAGAGGGAGCCGGCCGCCGGGTGACGCCCGGGCCGGCCGCTCCCGCGGAGGTATCCGTTCGGTCGAGCGGGGCGAAGGGACGCAGGATGCAGGGCGCACAGCGCATCAGAGTCTGCTTCGTGGAGGACGAGTGGGCGATCGCCGAGCTGCTGCGGATGAGCGCCGACGGCGAGCCGGACCTCGAGACCTGCGGCATCCTCCCCCGCGCCGACGGGCTGCGCGCGCACATCCAGCAGGAGTCGCCCGACGTCGTGGTGATCGACCTGACGCTGCCGGGGGTCGATCCGCTGATCGTGGTGAAGGAAGCGAGCGCCGCGGGGCGCCCGCGGTTCGTCGTCTACAGCGGCTACGACGACGAGGAGACGCTCGACCGCGTCCGGGCGGCCGGAGCCTTCGGCTTCGTCTCCAAGCGGCACGACGTGGACGCGCTGCTCGACTGCGTCCGCCGCGTGGCCGCCGGCGAGCGGGTGGAGAACGCCTGAGGCCCGGAGCGGCGCCGTCGGTCGGCGGTCGTGAATCGGACTCCCGCCCGGCGGCGCATGGCTCCGCGTGATCGCGGCCGCCTCGTTCATCGTGGTCCTGCTGGTCTCCGTGCTCGTCGTGCGCGTGGCGGTGGTCGCGCTCGCGCTGACGGGGATGACCCGCGAGTCGGCCCAGTTCCAGGCCCGCTCGGCCTGGACGGGCACGGGCTTCGCCACGAGCGAGGCCGAGGCCGTGGTCACGCACCCGGTCCGGCGGCGGATCATCTCGACGCTCATGGTGCTGCGCGGCGCCGGGCTGGTGACGGCGATCACGGCGCTGCTGCTCTCGCTCGGCGGCCCGGAGGGGGCGCTCGCGCGCCCGTCGTGGGAACTCGTCGGCAAGCTCGCGCTGATCGTCGGAGGACTGCTCGTGCTCGTGGGGCTGGCCCGGTCGCGGAAGGTCGACCGCGTCCTCACGCGGGCGATCCGGCGTTGGCTCCGGCGGATCGGGCACATCGAGTCGAGCGACCTGGCGACGCTCTACCACGTCGGGGGCGACTACGAGGTCTGCGAACTCGCGGTCCGCCAGGGCGACTGGCTCGCCGGGCGGCGGCTGGGGGAGCTCGGGCTCGCGGACGAGGGCGTGCTCGTGCTCGGCGTCGAACGCACGGGCGGGCGGTTCATCGGCGCCTTCCGGGGGGACCTGCGGCTCGAGCCGGGGGACGTCCTCGTCGCCTACGGGCGGCTCGGCGCGCTGCGCCGCCTCGACCAGCGCTCGGCCGACTTTGCGGGCCAGGCCGAGCACTACCGCGCCGCCCGGGCGCAGCGCCGGATCGAACGCCGCGAGGAACGCGGGGCGCAGCACGCGGAAGCCGACGTGCGCGCGAGAGACGCCTCAGCCGCCGCGTGACCTTCGGCGGGGGTTCAGCGGGAGCGGCCGGGTGGAATCGGGGGCGGGGCGGGGTGGGATGGGTGGTGGGGTGGGGTGGGGTCAGGCGGCGATGGCGGACTGGTGCTGGGCCTGGTGGAGGCGGAGCAGGTGGTC
>CAYMFP010000282.1:0-4188 GCA_964389385.1 uncultured Phycisphaeraceae bacterium
CCTCCGGATCGACGGGGAGAATCGCAAGCGCGTGTTGGCCGACGCCTGCGAGCGGGCCCTCCGCGCCGCCGCCCTCTGGGACGAGGTCAAGGACCGCCTCCGCGACTCCGCCCTCGGGCTCTCGGGCGGGCAGCAGCAGCGCCTCTGCATCGCCCGGGCGATCGTCGCCGACCCCGAGGTCCTCCTCCTCGACGAACCCTGCTCGGCCCTGGACCCCATCGCCACCCTCCGCATCGAGGAACTCATCGGCGAGATCAGCGAGCGGTACACCGTCCTGATCGTCACCCACAACATGCAGCAGGCCGCCCGGGTGAGCGAGTACACGGCCTTCATGTACCTCGGCCGTCTGGTCGAATACGGCCCCACCGAACGCCTCTTCCACACCCCCCGGCTCGCCGAGACCGAGCAGTACGTCACCGGGCGGTTCGGCTGATCCCCGCTCCAAACGGTGGGGCCGCCCCCCTCCGGCCGCTTTTCGTCATCCGCGGCAGATCCGCCGCCAATCCTGAGGACTAGGATGACCGATAGGACGGTGACCCTGTCCTGAGGGAGGGTCGCCCCCGTGGCGTGGTCCGGAGAGACCCTTCCGGAGCGAGGATCCATGGCCGGCGCGAAAGCAGTCCCCCCAGCCGTCAACGGCTGGAGCGCGGCGTACATCGAGCAGCAGTACGAGCTCTACCGGAGCGACCCGAACGGGGTGCCGGCGGATCTCCGCTCGTTCTTCCAGGGCTTCGACCTGGCGCAGGCCGGAGAGCTCAGGCTCTTCCCGGGCGCTTCGGGGAACGGGGCGGCCTCCGTCGCGAGCCCGCCCGCTCGCGCCGCGGCGACCACCCCCCTGCCCGTCCCGGCCGACCGGGCGCGGGTCACCCCGCCCCGCGGGCAGCCCGCCGGGCGCGCCTCGCACTTCCAGGCCGTCGTCGACGACCTCATCACCGCCTACCGGGACCAGGGCCACCTCGCCAGCCGGCTCGACCCCTTCGGCCGCGAACGCCCCCGCCCCGAGAGCCTCTCTCTGGAGTACCACGGCCTCTCGGACGCCGACCTCGGTCGCGAGGTCGACGCCGAGGCCCTCGGCTTCCAGGGCGCCGTGCCCCTGCGCGACGTCGTCCGGCGCCTCGAGCAGATCTACTGCGGCACGATCGGCGTCGAGTTCATGCACATCCAGGACCTCGAGCAGCGGGCCTGGCTGCTCGAGCGGTTCGAGTCCATGGGCGGGCGCATGCCGCTCGACCGCGGCCAGCGGGCCCACCTGCTGGAGCTGCTCACCCGGGCCGAGACGTTCGAGAAGTTCCTCGGCAAGCGCTACCCCGGGGAGAAGCGTTTCAGCCTCGAGGGCTCCGAGAGCCTCATCCCCTGCCTCGAGCAGGTGATCGAGGGCGCCAGCGACGCCGGCGTCGAGGAGATCGTCTTCGGCATGGCCCACCGCGGGCGGCTGAACGTCCTCAACAACATCCTCGGCAAGACCTACAAGCAGATCTTCACCGAGTTCGAGGACATCTGGGAGGAGGACTTCGTCGACGGCGGCGGCGACGTGAAGTACCACCGCGGCTACTCCGGCACCCGCCGCTTCCCCAACGGGCGCATGATCCACCTCGCGATGGCCAGCAACCCCAGCCACCTCGAGGCGGTCGACGCCGTCGTGCTGGGCCGCTGCCGCGCCAAGCAGCGCCTCCGCGGGGACTCCGAGTCGCGCGCCCGCGTCATCAGCGTCCTGGTGCACGGCGACGCCGCCGTCGCCGGCCAGGGCATCGTCGCCGAGTGCCTGAACTTCTCCGGGCTCGAGGGCTACACCGTCGGCGGCTGCGTCCACATCGTCGTGAACAACCAGATCGGCTTCACGACCCTGCCGGAGGACGCCCGCAGCAGCCGCTACTGCACGGACATCGGCAAGGCGATCGACGCGCCGATCTTCCACGTCAACGGGGACGACCCCGAGGCCGTGGTCACCTGCGCCCGGATGGCGATCGAGTACCGCCAGCGCTTCCAGCGCGACTGCTTCATCGACATCTGGTGCTTCCGCAGGTTCGGGCACAACGAGCAGGACGAGCAGAGCTTCACGCAGCCGATCCTCGCCAAGCTCATCGCCAAGAAGGACTCGACGCTCACGGTCTACGCCCAGAAGCTGCTCGCGGAGGGCATGATCAACGAGGCCGACATCCAGGCCATCCGCCACCGCCTCGACGAGGCGCTCGAGCAGGCCCAGGCCGCGGCCAAGACGACGCCGTACGACCCGACCATCGACCCCGGCTCGGCCCGGTGGGCGCACATCAACCCGAACAAGTTCACGTTCGATCCCGTCGCCACGGGCGCGCCGCGCGACCTCCTCGCCGAGGTCGCCGCGGGGCTGGGACGCGTGCCGGAGGGGTTCAACGTCAACCGCAAGCTCGTCCGCCTTCTCGACGAGCGGCGCGCCCTCGTGGAGCCGCCCGCCAACCCCGGCGAGCCGAAGATCAGCTACGCCGACGCCGAGAGCCTCGCCTTCGGCACCCTCCTGCTCGAGGGGCACCCGATCCGCCTCTCCGGCCAGGACTGCCGCCGCGGCACCTTCAGCCACCGCCACGCCGCCCTCCGCGACGCGGAGACCGGCGAGATGTACATCCCGCTGAACAACATCCGCGCCATGGGCGAGCCCGGCACGGACCAGGAGCCCGGCACCCCCGGCCCCGACGGCCGCCCCCGCCAGGCCCGGTTCTGCGTCTACGACTCGCCGCTCAGCGAGGCCTCCGTCCTCGCCTTCGACTACGGCTACTCCCTCGCCGACCCCAACATGCTCGTCTGCTGGGAGGCCCAGTTCGGCGACTTCGTCAACGGCGCCCAGGTCATCATCGACCAGTTCCTCGTCTCCGCCGAGCAGAAGTGGGAGCGCTGGAGCGGCCTGACGATGCTCCTCCCCCACGGGTACGAGGGCGCCGGCCCCGAGCACAGCTCCGCCCGCCTGGAGCGGTTCCTGGAGCTCTGCGGCAACAACAACATCATCGTCGTCTACCCCACCACCGGGGCGCAGTGCTTCCACATGCTCCGCCGGCAGGTCAAGGCGCCCTATCGCAAGCCGATGGTCGTCATGACGCCCAAGAGCCTGCTCCGCAAGCCGACGAGCCACCTCGAGGAACTCATCTCCGGCCGCTTCCACGAGATCCTCGACGACCCGAACTTCGTCGGCGCCAAGGACAGCGCCCGCAAGCGCGTCAAGCAGGTCCAGCTCGTCTCCGGCAAGCTGTACTACGAGCTGCACGAACGCCGCGAGGAACTCGGGCGCGACGACGTCGCCCTCGTCCGCATCGAGCAGCTCTACCCCTTCCACGCGGACCTGCTCGGCGAGATCCTCTCCCGCTACCCCAAGAGCGCCGAACTCGTCTACGTGCAGGAGGAGCCGCGGAACATGGGCGCGTACCTCTTCGTCGCCGACCGGATCGACACCACGCTCGGCCTCGGACGCCCGCGCTACATCGGGCGCCCCGCCTCCGGCTCCCCGGCCGTCGGCTCCAAGCGCCAGCACAAGGTCGAGCAGGAGCAGATCCTCACCGCGGCGATCGGCGGGCACCCGGCCGTCGTCCGCTCGCCCAGCGACCGCGAGACCGCGAGCCTGAAGCACGCCGGCGGCTGAGCCCCGCCCCGACCGCACTCCACCCGTCCCGCTTCCATCCGCCTCAACAGCACCCGCCGCCGCCCCGACTTCGCGGCCGCGGAGAGAGAATCCGACGGAGCCGCCGAGCGGCAAGCGAGCATTCGCCCATGGCTACCCAGATCGTCATCCCCACCGTCGGCGAGTCCGTCTCCAGCGGCGTCATCGCCGCGTGGACCGTCGAGGACGGCGCGTTCGTGGAACGCGACGCCACCGTGCTCGAACTCGAGACCGACAAGATCACGATGGAGATCCCGGCCCCCGCCTCCGGCGTGGTCCGCCACCGGGCCAAGGCGGGCGACGAGGTCGAGGTCGGAGCGACGGTCGGGGTGATCGAGGAGGGCGAGGCTCCCGCCGCGGCCCCCGCCGCCGCGAAGGCCGAGGGCGGCCCCGCCGTCGCCGAGAAGGCCCCGCCCGCGCCGCCCCCCGCCGCCGAGGCCCCCCGCCCGCAGCCGGCCCAGCCCACCGAGAACGGCCAGCAGCGCCCGCAGCCCGCCGGCGACGGCGAGCACAACGCCACCCCGCTCGCCCGCAAGATCGCCGCCGAGCAGAACGTCGACCTCTCC
>CAYMFP010000283.1:0-4181 GCA_964389385.1 uncultured Phycisphaeraceae bacterium
GTGGGGTGGGTGGGGTGGGGTGTTCAGGGCGTTCCGGCATCGTCTGATAGGCCCGCAGGCTCTCCATCGGCCTCCCGGGGCCGCTGCTCGATGCGCTCCGGCGGGCCCATCCCGTGGTGTACGGGCCGCCGGGCCGCGGAGTTTCCGCCCGACAGCCCCCAACCCCTCCCGCCAGATTCCGCCATCTCTCCGTAAATCCTTGTCAGGCCACAGACTAGGCCAAGCGGATGAGCTTGCGGCCGATCCATTCGAACGTCAGCAGCACCAGCAGCACGACCAGCGTCAGCGGCGTGTCCCACAGGCGTTCGGTCTCCACCGGCCCGGCGATGACCAGCTCCCGGTTCGGCAACGCCTCCGGCAGGTTCGCCAGGTCGCCGGGGCTCAGCACGCGGCCCCCGGTCTCGGCGGCCAGATCGATCAGCGTCGCGTGGTCGCTCTCCGGATGGGCCAGCTCGTCGTCCGGCAGCGCCACCCGAACCTCCTCCGCCAGCCCGCTCAGCCCGAGGTTCGGGTCCTCCACCCGCACGGTGAACGTCCCCGGCTCCGTCGGAATCCACGTCGCCCCGAAGTTCCGCGGCCCGCTCCCCCCTTCCCCGTCCCCGGGCCCCAGTTCCAGGCGCGCCGCCACCGACTCCCCCGCCCCCGCTTGCTCGATCACCGCCGCGACCGACCGCGGACCGGCCTCGATCAACGCCTGGTCCAGCAGCTCCACCGTCACCTGCACCGGCTGCTCGACCAGCGCCCGCTCCGGCAAGACCCGCAGGATCGCCGGCCGCTCCGACCGCGCCAGCGACTCCCGCCCCAGCAGCCGGACCAGGGGGAGCCAGAACTGCTCGTTCAGCGTCTCCCCCCGCCCGTACCGCCAGCGCCAGATCTCGTCCGTCGCGATGTACGCCACCCGACCCGCGCCGTACCGCATCCCCAGGACGAGCGGGGTCGGCTCCATCCCGCCCTCGGCCGGGACGGCCAGCGCGTACACCTCGGCCGCGGGCTTCACCCGGTCCGGATCGATCCGCTGCGCCCACCGCAGCAGCGTCCACCCCGCCTCCGGCCCGGGGAGGTTCTCCGGGATCAGCCCCAGGCGCTCGGCCAGCGGCGTGCGCTGCAGCACGACCGGCGCCGGCCACCGCGACGGGCCCGCGGCTCCCCCCGAACCGCCGGACAGCGTGATCGGCAGCAGGTCCGCCAGCGGCGTCCCGGCCCACGCCCCAGGCGTCGCGCCGGGCCCCGCGATCCAGATCAGCCCCGCCCCGCGCACCGCCACGTGCTCGCGGAGCTGCTCGAGCTGCTCGCGCCCGAACAGGTCCGGGCGCAGGTCCCCCAGGATCACCACGTCGAACGGCGCCCATTCCTCCGGCGAACTCGGCAGCGCCTGCAGGTCGACGTCCCCCTCCTGGATGTACCGCCGCTGCGCCGCCAGCAGCAGCGACGACGACTCCACCGACCCCTCCCGCAGCAGCAGGCTCGTCAGGTACCGCCGCTCCCACCGCGGGTACCCGTCGAAGTACACGACCCGCACCGGGCGGTCGACCAGCCGCACGTCCAGCTCCGCCCGGTTGTTCTCCGTCGTCAGGTCCGGCGTCGCCGGCTCGAGCACCACGGTCCACCGCGGCTCGCCCGCCTCCGGCGGGCTCGTCTTCAGCCCCACCGTCTGCGATTCGCGGCCGTCGAACGGCGGCACCGCGAGTTCGTCCAGCACCCGCCCCGTCGCCGTGTCCAGCAGCCGCAGCACCCCCGGCGAGCCCTCCGGCTCGGGGCCCGTCCGCGCGATCTCCACCGTCACGGGCACCGTGTCGTCGACGAACGCGACCTCCGGCGCCTCCACCCGCCGCACCGCCAGGTCCAGCAGCGGCTCCGGCGAGCCCAGCGGCAGCACGTGCACCGGGATCTGCTCGCTCTGCAGCCGGCGCAGCAGCCGCCGCGGCACGCCGCCGTCCAGCGTCCGCCCGTCGCTCGCGATCACCACCGCCGACACCGGGCGCGCCGCCACCCGCTGCAGCGCGTCCTCCAGCGCCCGCGTCAGGCTCGTCCGCCGGCCCTGCGGGTCCGACAGCGCCGGCAGCGGCGCCGCGGGCGTCGCCGGGTTCGCCGCCCCCGGCAGCTCGTACGCCCCCGCGTCGAACCCGAGCCACAGCAGGCGTTTGCTCCGCGCCACCTCCGCCAGCGCCGGCGCCGCCCCGGAGAGCGCCCGGCGCAGCTGCTCCTCCCGCGTCTCCGCCGCCCCCGAGGAGAGCACCACGTCCGGCACCCCGAGCGAGGCCGAGCGGTCGACCAGCATCACCGCGTAGTCCTGCTCCGTCCGCGTCTGCTGCCGCGTGAGCTGCGGGCCCGACAGGACCACCACGAGCAGGAACAGCACCGCCGCCCGCGCCGCCGCCAACGCCACCCGAACCCCCCGCGGCCCCACCAGCCGCCGGTAGCTCCACCACGCCAGCAGCGCCGCCGACCCCGCGAGCATCGCCCACAGCCACGCCGGCAGCGGACGCTCGAACCCCACGCGCGCGTCCGGCGCCCCGAACCCGAGGTCCGACCCGCCGAGACCGAAGACGGCGTTGAGCAGATCGTTCACGCCCCCCTCCCTTCGGCGCGCGGCGCCTCCGCGTGCGAGCCCAGCCGCGCCAGGAACATCTCCGCGACCGCCAGCGCCAACGCCCCCAGCACGAACGGCCACGCCAGCGGCGCCCGCTCATCGCCCCCCGCGCCCGCCGCCCGCAGCGCCTCCGACGCCTCGCCCGCTTCCTCGCCCCCGATCCACCGCACCCGCGACGCGTCCAGCCCCGCGGCCGGCGCGAGCCACCCCGCGATCTCCTCCTCGCTCAGCGGGCGCGTCCGCGACGCCTCGAGGTCCGGATGCACCAGCACCAGCCCCGCCTCCGCCCCCCGCGCGTCCCGCGCGATCAGCGGGCCCGCGCGCCGCAGCGCCGGCGCCCGCCCCTCCCGCAGCGGGATCGCCCGCGCCCCGCCCGAGGCCCCCGCCGGCGTCAGCTCCGCCGCCCCCGGCGGCGTCTCCGGGCTCCGGCCCGCCACCGTCGCCGTGTCCGGCCGCGCCACCGCCACGCCCTGCCGCACCACCTCCTGCAGCAGCGGCACCATCAAGGGACGCGTCGGCAGGTCCGTCCAGCCCACGTCCAGCGCCACCGTGAAGACCACCACCAGCCCCGGCGCCGCCGCCCCGCCCTCACGCTCCGGGCGGTAGACCGCCAGCAGCGGCCCGCCCCCCTCCGCCGGCAGCGCCGCCTCCGTCAGCCCCCGCGCCGTCCCCGTGTTCAGCGGGAGCTGCCGCGACACGCCCACCGGCCGCGCGAGCTGCTCCAGCTCCCCCGAGAGCATCCCGAGCAGCGAGGCCCGCGACCCCACCCCCACCCCCGCCCACATCCCCGGCTCGAGCGCCCGCGGCTCCGCGTACGCCGCCGTCTCCGGCGCCGCCCCGAGCCCGATGCCCGCGACCCGCTCGAGCTGGTCCGTCCACGCCTGCGCCTCCGCCTCCGCGTCCGGGAAGACCGCCAGCAGCCGCCCCGACCCGACGAAGTCGCCGAGGCGGTCCCACGCCGCCGGCGCCAGCGCCGCCGGCTCGAGCACCACGACCGCGTCGAGCTGCGCCAGCCGCCCCGCGTCCAGCGCCGTCGGCTCGATCTGCACCAGCCCGATCCCGCCCGCCTCGGTTTCCTCCCCCGGCGCCAGCGCCAGCCGAGCCCAGTCCAGCGGCGCGTAGTCCGCGATCCCCACGCGCCGCCCGAACCGCCCGCGGGCGACGATCCCCACCCGCAGGCTCCGCCGCACCTCCAGCCCGCCGAACCGCACGTTGTCCGCCGGCAGCGCGTCGCGGTCGATCTCCGCGCGCACCAGACGCAGGTCGCTCCGCCCCGGCGCGTCGCGCAGCGGCATGTTCACCGAGGCCGTCGCCGTCTCCGCCCCCGCCTGCCACCGCACCACCGTCTCCACCACCGGCGTCGGCGTCGGGGCCGTCCCCGGATCGTCCAGGAACAGCCGCACCCGCGTCGACTCCGCCTCGAGCACGCCCCCCGTCCGCACGAGCCGCACGAGCACCTGCCCCGCCCCCGGCGCGGCCCCCGCCACCACCAGCGACCGCAGCGGCTCCAGCGCCTCGACCGCGACGTTCGCCCGCGCGTCCCCCGCCGGCCGGCTCGCCACCACCGACCACGCCCCCACCCCACCCCCAC
>CAYMFP010000284.1:0-4124 GCA_964389385.1 uncultured Phycisphaeraceae bacterium
CCACCCCCTCCCCGCTCCGCGCACGCCTCCTCCAGCCTCGCGATGGCCCGGTGCCCCGCGTTCGGCTCGCAGGCCGCGCACGCCAGCCGCCGCGCGTCGTACCACCGCGTTACCAGCTCCGGATCGCGCCGGAACGCCTCCGGCGTCGCCAGCTCCGCCGGGTCGTCCCGCGCCCACAGCCCGGTCAGCGCATCCCGGAACGTCGGGATCCCGCTCGCGGCCGACACCCCCGCCCCCGTGAGCACGCAGATCGCCTCGCCCCGCTCCAGAGCCTCGCGCACGATCTCCCGCGCCGCCCGAATCGAACCCGCAAGCTCCGGCATCTTCACAGCGTAAGCGTCCGACGCGCCGATACACCCGGCAACGGGCCGCCGGCCGATGAGCCGCCGCCCGGCCCGGGCGGTTCCGCCGCGTCCTCCTCGCCCCGCCCCCCTGGTCCTTGGCATCTTCCCAACCATGCTCCGCCCCACCGACCTCCCCGCCCTGATCCTCTCCGACGGCTCCCTGCCCTCCCTCGTCGCGTGCGCGATCGTCGCGGCCGCCCGCCGCCCGGAGCAGAGCCAGGCCCCCTCCCACCCCCCCCCCCCCCCCCACCCCGCCCCCCGCCCCCCCCCCCCACCCCCCCCCCCCCCCCCCAACCCCCCCCCGCCCGCCGCCCGGAGCAGAGCCAGGCCCCCTCCCACGTCCTCCCCGCCGCCCTCCCGGCCCCGAGCCCCACGCCCGCTCCCGCCCCCGCACACCTCTCCGACCGCCAGCGGGCCACGGCCCTGCACCAGGCCGCCCTCTACGGCCTCTCCCCGATCCAGGCCGTTCCCCCGCGCGGCACGCCCTCCGCATTCCTCCCGGGCGAGCCGGACTCGCGTCTGCTCGTCGACGCCGCCTACACCGCCCTGCACCTCTCCTGCCGCACCCTCGTGAGCCCCGCCCTCGCCTGCGAGCCCGGCCGCGCCCCCGACGTCCCCTCCATCACCCGCCTCGTCGACCGCTGCCTGCTCGTCTCCCGCCTCGCCTCGCTCGACGCCCCCGAGGCCGGCCTCCCCGAGATCCGCGTCGAGCCCCTCTTCGCCGACCTCGACGACGACGCCATCGCCGATCTCGCGATGGACCTCGACTGCCCCGTCGACACCTGCTGGTGGTTCGCGGACCCCGCCCCGCAGGCCGAGCGCGAGCGGTCCCGCTGGCTCCCCCGCCTGGAGCGCCTCGGCTTCGCCCCTTCGGCCGCGGCCTCGCACGCCCGCTCTGCGGGCAGCGCCGTCGTGGCGTGATCCCGCCCCGCATCGCGCCGCACGCGGCCCCCCTCCACATCCCTTAGGGCGTCCGGCCCTCCGGCTCCGCCGCCTGTCCTTTGCTCTCGGCTCTCTCCCGCGGCCCCTACCATCCCGGCCCATGTCCACGACCACCGCCGCGCCTACCCCGACGCCCACCCCGGCCTTCCTCTCCACCGCCCGCCGCGGCGACGTCGCCCGCTGGTCGCAGACCATCATCCCGACCGCCCGCGAGGCTCCGGCCGACGCCAAGCTCCCCAGCCACGTCCTGCTCATCCGCGGCGGCTACATCCGCCAGGTCACGGCCGGCGTGTACACCTACCTCCCCCTCGCCTGGCGCGTCCTCCAGAAGGTCTCCCAGATCGTCCGTGAGGAGATGAACGCCGCCGGCGCCTCCGAACTCCTCATGCCCGCCCTCGCGCCCATGGAGCACCTCAAGAAGACGGGGCGCGCCGAGGCCTACGGCGACCTGCTCTTCCGCCTCACCGACCGCCACGACCGCGAGAGCTACCTCGGCCCCACCCACGAGGAGGTCATCACCGACCTGCTCATGGGCATGAACATCTCCTACAAGCAGCTCCCCCTCAACCTCTACCAGATCCAGACGAAGTTCCGCGACGAGTTCCGCCCCCGCGCCGGCCTGCTCCGCGGGCGCGAGTTCGTCATGAAGGACGCGTACTCGTTCCACACGAGCGTCGAGGGCCCCGGCGGCCTCGACGAGACGTACGACAAGATGTACCGGGCGTACGTCAACGTCTTCACCCGCTGCGGGCTGGACTTCACGGCCGTCGAGGCCGAGAGCGGGCCCATCGGCGGCTCCGCCAGCCATGAGTTCATGGTCAACTGCGAGAACGGTGAGGACACCATCCTCGTCTGCCCCGCCACCGGCTACGCCGCCAACGTCGAGAAGTGCGAGACCGGACCGCGTCCCTGGTCCTTCGACGCCGCGCCTACCGGCGAGCTGAAGACCCACCACACCCCCGGCATGCCCGGCATCGAGGGCGTCGCCCAGCACCTCGGCACCACTCCGGCCGGCATGCTCAAGACCATCGTCCTCGAGCCGGCCGTCGGCGCGAGCGTGAAGACCGGGGACGGCGGCGTGCGCTGGGTCCTCGCCGTCGTCCGCGGCGACCACGAGGTCAACGAGGGCAAGGTCCGCGACGCCGCCGGGTTCCCGGTGAAGCTCGCCGACGAGAAGGCCGCCCGCGCCGCCGGCTTCGCCATCGGCTACGTCTCCCCCCGCGCCGCCGCCGCGATCCCGGACACCCTGCTCCTCATCGACCCGGACGCGACGGGCGGCCGGGCCGCGTGGGCCACGGGCTCGGACAAGCCCGACCACCACGACACGAACTTCAGCTGGACCCGCGACTCCGGCCTCGCCCTCCCGGCGGCCGACGCCCCCGCGGGCCGCGTCCGCGTCGCCGACATCCGCAACGCCCTCCCGGGCGATCCCTCGCCCCGCGACCCCTCGGCCAGGCTCGAGGCCCGCCGCGGCATCGAGGTCGGGCACATCTTCCAGCTCGGCACGAAGTACTCCGAGGCGATGGGCCTGCACATCATGGACGCCCAGCAGCAGCGCAACCCCGCCATCATGGGCTGCTACGGCATCGGCGTCTCCCGCACCATGCAGGCCTGCGTCGAGATGTCCTTCGACGACGACGGCATCGTCTGGCCCGCGCCCGTCGCGCCGTTCCACGCCCTCATCGTCATGCTCGATCCGGACGTCGACGAGCACAAGCGGATCGCCGCCGACCTCGCCGACCAGCTCTCCGCCGCCGGGGCCGACGTCCTCATCGACGACCGCCCCGAACGCCCCGGCGTCAAGTTCAAGGACGCCGACCTGATCGGCATCCCGGTCCGCATCACGATCGGGGCCAAGGCCCTCGCGAACGGCAACGTCGAACTCAAGCACCGCCGCGACAAGTCCAAGGGCGAGCAGGTCTCCCTCGCCGACGCCGCCCCCCGCGCCCTCGATCTCCTCCGCTCCTGACCGGCGCACGACGCCGGGCCGACGCGACGCAGCCCGCCTCATTCGGCGGGACGGCGGCGCCGTGCGCGCGCCCGCAGACGCTTCCGGATCGCCCGCCCCGGCGGGCGGCGGCCGAACGCCCTCTCCGGCCGGGCTCGGAATTTTGATCATGGCTTGGCGGGCCGGGGATGCATTCCGCGGATGAGCAAGTACCGAGCATCCGACGCGGATCCGTCCGGAGCCGCGCCTCGTGGGCGCGGCTCCGGTCGGGCCTTCCGAGAGAGGGATCCCATGGACCGTCGCCTCCCCGCCGCAGCGATCGTGCTGGCCGCCGCCTCCGCCGCCCCGGCTTCCAACCTCATCCTGAACGGCAGCTTCGAACAGAACACGGCCTCGATCTACGCGCTCAACCTCTCGAACGACCAGTTCAACGCCGCGGTCGCGTTCGTCACCGCCTTCGGCGGCGCGTCCGAGATCGACATGTCCCCCGCGCACGCCGGCGGCCCGCACGACGGGAGCTACGCCGTCAGCCTGCACACCAAGTCCTTCAACACCGATCTCCGCGACGCGTTCTCCTTCGACCTCTCAGCCCCCATGGTCGCGGGGCGGGAGTACACGGTCGAGTTCTGGGCATCGCGGGTCGATTTCTTCCCCGGCACCCTCGAGATCGGGATCTCGGACAGCGCGACGGACTTCGGCACGCTCGTCTACACCACCCCCAGCATCACCGTCTCGCAGTACTCGCTCTTCTCCCACACGTTCACCGCCACGATGGACGCGGCCTATCTGACCGTCCGCTCCGGCTCCGACCCCGACAGCTTCGTGGTTGTCGACGCCTTCAGCCTGACCGCGGTCCCCGTCCCCCTCCCGGGCGCCGCCCTCGCCGGCGG
>CAYMFP010000285.1:0-2029 GCA_964389385.1 uncultured Phycisphaeraceae bacterium
CAGGGCTTTTCCCCCCCGACGATAACGCCCCGCCCCGCGGAGCACGACGTCACTCCGCCACTTCCCCCGTTTCGTCCCCTGTCCTCTCCCCCTCCGCCATCGCCCCCGGCACCCGCGCCCGCAGCTCGTTCGCCCGCTCGATCAGCCCCGCCTCGAACTCCGCCGTGTCCGCCAACTCCGCGGCCGGCTCCAGCTCGAAGTGCCAGTGCTGATGGTTGCGGAACCGCCGCGGCGCCGCCTCGGCCACCAGGTCCACCAGCGGCAGCTCGTACCACGGCGCCTTCGCCTTCCGGCTCGTCCACACCGGCTCGTGCCCCTCCAGATCCAGCCGGACGTCGTACTCCCCGTGGAACGTGAACGCCGCCTCGACCGGCGTCCGCCCGATCTCCACGTCGTTCAGGTGCACCAGCGCCCCCGGCGGCTCGCTCGTGATCCGGATCCGCCGCTCGATGCACCCCCCGAGCGCGACGATCCCCGCGCACGCCCCGACCGCCGCCGCCCGCACGAACGAGCGCCCGAACACCCCCCCCGCCCGACCGTGCCGTGTCGCCGCATGCATCGCCGGAGTGTACCCGCGGAAGAACTCGGACCGGCCCACCAGTCGCCCGTCCCGCCCTCCGATCTGCCGCTCTGCCGTCTGCTCTCTGCGATCTGCGTCACCCGACGACCCGCGTGAACCGCTCCAGCATCCCGTCCACCTCCTCCCGCGTCCACCCCACCAGCGTCACGTGCCCCACCTTCCGCCCCGCCCGCGGCTCTTTGCCGTAGTCGTGCAGGTGCGCCCCCTCCAGCCCCAGCACCCCCGCCGCCCGCGGCACCTCCCCGATCAGGTTCACCATCGCCGCGTGCCCCACGGCCTCCGTCGGCCCGAGCGGCAGCCCGCACACCGCCCGAAGATGGTTCTCGAACTGGCTCGTCGCCGCACCCTCGATCGTCCAGTGCCCGCTGTTGTGCACCCGCGGCGCGATCTCGTTCGCCAGCAACTCCGCACCCCCATCGGCCCGGCGCACCAGGAAGAACTCCACCGCCAGCACCCCCACGTAGTCCAGCGCCTCCACCACCTTCCGCGCCGCGTCCTCCGCCTGCCGCTGCACGTCCTCCGAGACGTGCGGCGAAGGCGCCCGGCTCAGCCGCAGGATCCCACCCCGGTGCACGTTCTCCGTCACCGGATAGAACCGCACCTCCGCCGGCTCCCCGCCGGCGGGCCGCCCCCGCACCGCGATCACCGACACCTCACGCTCGAACGCCACGAACCGGTCCAGCAGCGCCGGCGCCCGCCCGATCGCCTCCCACGCCGCCTCGCACTTCTCGGCCGACGGCACCAGGCACTGCCCCTTGCCGTCGTACCCCAGCCGCCGCGTCTTCAGCAGCGCCGGCAGCGGCTCCTCCGCCGCCGCCCGCCGCAGGTCCTCCAGCGAATCGATCACCCGGTACCCCGGCGTCGGGATCCCCAGCCGCTCGAACAGCCGCCGCTCGTGCAGCCGGTCCTGCGCCGTCTCCAGCGCCCCCGGCGGCGGATACACCGGCACCCGCCCGGCCAGGTGCGCGGCCGTGCGCACCGGCACGTTCTCGAACTCGTACGTCACCAGGTCGCACGGCCCGTCCTCCCCGCCCAGCGCGAACCGCTCCACGGCCTCCAGATCGTTGAAGTCCCCCACGAACAGCGGCGCCACCTGCCCCCCGCACGCATCCCGCGCCGGATCGAACAGCCGGAACCGCAGCCCCAAAGGCGCCCCCGCCAACGCCAACATCCGCCCGAGCTGCCCCCCGCCCAGAATCCCGACCGTGGTCGCCGACGAGCGCGCAGCGGGGGAGGTCGAGGACGACGTGCTGGAAGTCATCGCGTCGGATCGTGCCATGGGCTCGCATTATCCACCCCCCGCCCGCCCCGCGCGCAGACGCACCACCCCGGGTGCCACCGCTCCGACGCCCGCTTTGCGGGCGGCGCAGCGGTGGCGCGTCTCTCGTCACCCATCCAACCTCCCGCCCCGAAGGGGCGCCGGGCTGTAGCCACGGGTGAAGCGCCCGC
>CAYMFP010000285.1:2129-4122 GCA_964389385.1 uncultured Phycisphaeraceae bacterium
TCCAACCTCCCGCCCCGAAGGGGCGCCGGGCTGTAGCCACGGGTGAAGCGCCCGCTGCGCAGCGGCGACGCGCAACCCGTGGACCCAGGCAACGCGTCCTCCACCCCGGAGGGGCGGCGGAATCACCGCCGCCGATCCATTTGCCTCTGCCCTCCGCGCCGCGGCGACTTCACCTCCTCACGGCATACTCCAATCGCCCTGCCGCCTGGTCGAGCTTCTTGCCGTACCGCCACAGCACCCAACCCAGAGTGCCATGCAAGAAAAAGATGGGCAGCCCGATCACCGGGACCATCCACGCGCCATCATCGAACCCGCCCTCGAACGGCGATACCAATGCTCCGAAGGCAAGCATCGCCGAAAACGTGATGACGACCACGCCCACGGCCTGCACGTTCCCCGCCTTCCGCTTCCACATCCCGAGCACGAGCACGAAGAAGAACGGAACCGCCAGGGGGAGCGAGCACACGCCACCCAGAACCCCGAGCCCGCCCTCGTCCGCCGGAGGCCACGGAGCGAACGCCGCCTTCAACACGCCCGCGACATACAGCACGCACTCCCCGCCGAGGATCCACGCGGCCAGCCGCTCTCGCGGATTCGGCGCCGGCGCCGCCGTCGCCGGCCGCAGAATCCCCGCCCCGCACTCCGGGCACCGCGACGGATCGATCAGCCGCAGATCGAACCCGCACGCCGGACAGAAGCAGGGCCCGCCATCGCTCGACATCGCGTCGAGTCTACCCGCCCGAGGCGTCGCCGCTGCTCCGCCGCGAACGCTGCGCGCCGCCGCCGGCCCTGCTCACCACCCGCCCGCGACGCGGGTCCCGGCGGTCGAGCCGCAGCCCCCAGAAGTAGAGCGAGAGGAACGCCCCCGCATCGACGGCTCCCATGAACACCGTCGTGGGCCAGAACCACTCCGGCCCCGAAGCCACCTGCCCCAGCAGGGCCGAGGCGAGGCACGGCGACAGGAGCGTCGCGAAGAACGCCGCCGCGGCGCAGGCGAGCACCGCGTGCGGGCTCCGGCGCAGCAGCCCCAGCCAGGCCGTGACCACGAGCACGAGCGCGACCGGCGCCACCGAGCAGGCGGTCAACTCCATCCCCAGCGAGAGGTACACGAGGCAGCCGAAGAGCAGCGAGAGCCACACGAGCGACGCCGCGGCATGCCACGGCAGGCGCGGGCGCGCGTCCGCGTAGAGCGGCGCGAGCACCTCCGCGCCGCACTCCGGGCAACACGACGGATCGATCCCCGTGAGATCGAACGCGCACGCGGGGCAGAGCGGAGCATCGGGCGGAGACGGCACCGCCCCATCCTACCTCCCGGCGGCAGCAGCGAGTCGCATCCCACCCGCACCCCCACCCCACCCGACGCCGAAGCTGAGCCCCGCGGAGCTTCGGGTCCACGTCAGAAATCTCGCGCGCACTCCCGCATCCGTGCGCACAAACCCCCGCACTCCATCACATCCCGCCATCGCCTCCCTTGCCGCCCCCAAACCCCGTGCTACGTTGACCTCCGGAGCCCGCCGGAGCGGGCCGAGCACACCGGGAAAGGGAAGGGGAAGCCCCGCATGCAAGCCGCCCTCGAAGCCCCCGTCGCCGACGGGCACGCCGCCGCCGCGCCCACGCCGGACCTTGATGATCTCGCACAACCCGACGCCGCCCCCGACCCCCGCGACGACACCCTCGAGTTCATCCTCACGAGCGACGAGCACCCCCTGGCCCTCGCCCGCTCCCTCGGCGTCACCCTCGACCACCTCCTCGCCTTCCTCGACTCCGACTGGGCCCAACACCGCCTCGCCCAGATCGAGCGCCTGGAGACGCTGCGCCGGCAGATCGCCGACCGCCGCGCCGAGCAGGCCGCCAAGGAAGCCCTCGCCCGCCTGTCCACCCACGTCTCCCAGACCCCCGCCGAGGCCCGCGACGCCCTCCTCCAGCAACGCGCCGCTGCCGCCCTCCTCCGGCACCTCAAGCCCGCCTCCGCGCGCTCCAGGAAGGCCGGTCC
>CAYMFP010000286.1:0-2498 GCA_964389385.1 uncultured Phycisphaeraceae bacterium
GGGGGGGGGGGGGGGGGGGGGGGGGGGGGGGGGGGGGGGGGGGGGGGGGGGGGCTTCCCGGGCGGGGGGGGGGGGGGGGCGCCCCCCGGGGGTTGGTGGGGGGTAGGGGCGGATGGTGGATCGGCGTGGAGGGCGGGGCGACCGGGAGGCTCAGGTTCCGATGGTCTCTGCGGTTGCGGGCCGCGCGGATCCGCCGCGGGGCCCCGTGCGGGTGGTGCGGTCCGGGGCCCCTACGATCGGCGGCCATGCCGCGAGCCGCCACGCCGACGTCCAACCGCAGCCCGTACTACCTCACGACGCCGATCTACTACGTGAACGATCGCCCGCACATCGGGCACTGCTACACGACGCTGGTGGGGGACGTGGCGTCTCGGTTCGCGCGGCTGATCGGGGGACCGGAGCGTCCGGTGTTCTTCATGACGGGGACGGACGAGCACGCGGAGAAGGTGGCGGCGGCGGCGGCGAAGCAGGGGATGTCGGTGCAGGCGTGGGCGGACCGGAACGCGGGGGAGTTCCGGGCGGCGTTCGACGCGCTGGACATCCGGTACGACGACTTCATGCGGACGAGCCAGGCGCGGCACAAGGCGGTGGCGGCGCGGCTGATCCAGCGGCTGCTGGACCAGGGGGACATCGCGCTCGGGGACTACGAGGGGTGGTGGGACCCTTCGCAGGAGGAGTACGTCACCGAGAGCACGGCGAAGGAGCACGACTACAAGAGCCCGGTGACGAAGAAGCCGCTGGAGCGGCGGACGGAGCAGAACTACTTCTTCCGGCTGAGCGGGGCGCCGTCGCGGGATCCGTCTCGGAGCTACGCGGAGCTGCTGACGGAGCACATCGAGCGGACGCCGGGGTTCATCCTGCCGGAGCAGCGGAAGAACGAGGTGCTGGGGCGGCTGCGGCAGGGGCTGAACGACGTGCCGGTGTCGCGGCGGGTGAAGGCGGGGGATCCGGCGGCGGAGGAGGGGTGGGGGATCCTGATGCCGGGGGACGCGGAGCACCGGGTGTACGTCTGGATCGAGGCGCTGATGAACTACCTGACGGGCGTGGACGAGGCGACGCCCGGTCAGGCGGGGCGGGGGGTGTTCTGGCGGGAGGACGCGCGGGTGACGCACCTGCTCGCGAAGGACATCCTGTGGTTCCACGCGGTGGTGTGGCCGGCGATGCTGATCGCGCTGGACATCCCGCTGCCGACGACGGTGTACGCGCACGCGTACTTCGTGAGCGAGGGGATGAAGATGTCCAAGAGCCTGGGCAACTTCATCGAGATCGACCGGCTGCGGGCGTACGCGGAGAAGTACTCGGCGGACGCGGTGCGGTGGTACCTAGCGACGCAGGGGCCGCTGGGGGCGACGGACGCGGACTTCGCGCACGGGCGGTTCGTGGAGGTCTACAACGCGGACCTGGCGAACGGGCTGGGGAACTGCGCGAGCCGCGTGGGGAACATGATCGACAAGTACTTCGGCGGGGCGGTGCCGGATCCGCGCGGGGTGCACGCGTGGACGGCGCAGACGCCGCAGGCGATGAACGCGTACGACTGGCCGGCGCTGTGCCGGGAGGCCGTGGAGAAGGCGGAGTCGGCGCACGCGGCGATGGACCTGCACGGGGCGCTGCGTGCGGGTGCGGAGCTGATCTCGCGGGTGGACGCGTTCATCGGGGAGACGCGGCCGTTCTCGATCGCGAAGCTGGCGGACGGAGAGACGGTCAGCAGCGGGGCCGAGCGGATGCCGGCGAAGGATGCGCTGGCGGCGATCCTGTACCAGTGCGCGGAGGCCGTGCGGGTCGCGACCCTGATCCTGAGCCCGGCGCTGCCGGCGAAGACGCACGGGCTGTGGCGTGCATGGAACTGCGATCCGACGGAGCCGGACGCGGAGAACCCGGAACGGCCGCGGCGGTTCCGGGCGCCGCTGGCGGAGCTGGCGGAGTTCGGCGGGGCGTACGGGCTGCGGCCGGGGGCGGCGCTGGGGAAGCCGGAGGCGATGTTCATGCGGGCGGATCCGGCGGAGGCGGCGCCGGGGTCTCCGGGGGCGTGAGGTGGCACGACTGAAGCCGCCGCGGCTTCAGTCGTGGCGGCGCGGCGGGTGGGGTAGCATCGCGGCGTGGAAGCCTTCGACGATTTCGCGGTCACGATCCAGGCGGGGGCGGTGCCGTACCGGATCGACATCGACGGTTCGCCGCGCGTGCTGCTCGTGTCGTCGTCGAAGGGGTACTGGCTGGTGCCGAAGGGGCACGTGGACCCGGGGGAGACGGCGCTGGCGGCGGCCGAGCGGGAGGCGGCGGAGGAGGCGGGGATCGTGGGTCGGGCGCACGGGGAGCCGCTGGGGACGTTCGAGTACGAGAAGTCGGACGGTCGGTTGTGCCGGTGCACGCTGTTCGCGCTGCGGGTGTCGGAGGTGCTGGAGGAGTGGGGGGAGGCGAAGGTGCGGGACCGGCGGTGGACGACGGTGCCGCACGCGTCGGCGGCGGTGCGGTGGCCGGGGATGGGGGCGCTGATCGCGCGG
>CAYMFP010000286.1:2508-4119 GCA_964389385.1 uncultured Phycisphaeraceae bacterium
GGGGGGGGGGGGGGGGGGGGGGGGGGCGGCGGTGCGCGGGGGGGGGGGGGGGGGGGCGGGCCGGGGCGGCCCGGGGGGGGGGGGGGCGGGGCGGGGGGCGGCTTCGTAGGCCGTGGACGGGATGCGCCCGGGATGAAGCCGTGCGAAGGTTGGCGCGTTCCGCGCGGATCGTCCGATGCGAGGGGATTGCGTCCCGGAGGCTGTTCCTGCATGTCCGGGCACAAGGGGGACCGGATGACACGCACACGATCCGCGGCGGCCGTGCTGCTGCTCGCCATGGCCGCCTCTGCCCAGCCGGTGGTCGACGGCTTCGACTGGGTGACCGTCGGCGATCCGGGGAACCCCGCGTTCGAGTTGCCGCCGTCGACAATGCCGCAGGGGTTCTACACGCGCGGCCGCGGCTCGGTGGACTATGCGTTCAAGATCACCAGGTCGGAGATCAGCCTGGGCGAGTACTTCGAGTTCTTCAGCACGTTCAGCACCGTCAGCGCGGCGCTCGATGAAGCACTCCATCCGGCCAGCGGCGCGCTGCGCATCAACCCGTATTACGCCGGGCCGGGCAATCAGTACCATCTCAACCCATCCGACCCGCACGCGGTGAGCCGGCCGATCTCGGTCTCCCGCAACGCGGCGATGATGTACGCCAACTGGCTGCACAACGGCAAGAGCAGCGATCCGACGGACCTGCTCGACGGTGCGTACGACTTCAACAGCGCCCCGGGCGGCGTCCCGATCACGCACGAGCCGGACGCCCGCTACCGCCTGCCGACGCTCGACGAGCACATGAAGGCGGCGTACTACGACCCGGACAAGAACGGAAACGGGCCCGGCTGGTGGCGGTACAGCAACCAGTCGGACGAGCCGTCCGCCCCGGGCACGCCGGACGTCGGGGCGCACCCGTACGGGCTGAGCGACGCCGAACTGGAAGCGATCTACGGCGCGGGCGAGACGAATCCGTCGCAGTTGCCGCTGGGCGTGTACGACGGCCCGCAGTCGCAGAGCCACTACGGGCTGATCGATCTGCTGACTGGCAGGTCGGAGGTCATGAGCGAACTCGAGTACGTGCTCGGCGAGGAGTACTGGCTCCAGACAGTCGTGTTTCGAAACGCTTGGGGGTGGCAGAGCCCGCTGGATGGGCAGGGCATCACCGGCTCACCAAACTCGGATACGCCGTTTTACGGCTTCCGGTTGGTCGTGGTGCCGAGCCCAGGGGGGGGCGCGATCGCCGTCCTCGGTTCCGCAACGTTCTTAGGCCGTCGAAGGAGGAGTTGAAGAGTCGCGATAGAGCATCATCGTCGGGTGCGTTCTGGCCACGGCGGCTTCGTCGGCTCGCACGGAGACGATCCTGTCGAGTGAGCCGGGCCGATCTATCCATGCTCCACTGGGGTGACATCGAAATTGCGCCAGGAGACTCTCTCAATCTTGATGCTGTTGCGTTTCAAGATCGTGTTGGCGGCCCAACCAATCAATGGGGCCAGCCGGACGCCGGACGGATTTCCGGATCCACTTCCAGTTCAGGCGACGCACGCCATTGTCAGGCAGATAGGATCCGGTGCGAATGAAAAACGGCCCGTCCTGAGGGCGGGCCGTTCTCGTTCGGGGTGTGCGGGG
>CAYMFP010000287.1:0-4115 GCA_964389385.1 uncultured Phycisphaeraceae bacterium
GGCGGGGGCGCGTGGTGGTGGGGGTGGTGGGGGGGGTGGGGGTGGGGGTGGGGGGCGTCGGCGTGGGCGGCGCGGCGGGGCCGCCCCCGAGCACGCGCTCGCCCGCATCGCCGAGGACATCGAGGCCTCCGTCCTCCGCCGCGCCCGCCGCCTCGAGCGTCTCCCGAAGGTCGACTACCCGCCCGAACTCCCGGTCAGCCAGAAGAAGGACGAGATCAAGGCCGCCATCGCCGAGCACCAGGTCGTCGTCATCAGCGGCGAGACCGGCTCCGGCAAGACGACCCAGATCCCCAAGATCTGCCTCGAACTCGGGCGCGGCGTCGCGGGGCTCATCGGGCACACCCAGCCCCGCCGCATCGCCGCCCGCGCCGTCGCCGCCCGCATCGCCGAGGAGATCGGCTCCCCCCTCGGGCAGGACGTCGGCTACAAGATCCGCTTCGGCGACAGGACCTCCCCGGACACCTACGTCAAGCTCATGACCGACGGCATCCTCCTCGCCGAGACGCAGGGGGACCGCTACCTCGAGCAGTACGACACCATCATCATCGACGAGGCCCACGAGCGGTCGCTCAACATCGACTTCCTCATGGGCTACCTCCACCGGGTCCTCCAGCGGCGCCCCGAACTCAAGCTCATCATCACCTCCGCCACGATCGACCCCGAACGCTTCGCCGAGCACTTCGGCACGGCCGGGGAGGGCGGACGGCCGGCGCCCATCATCGAGGTCTCCGGACGCACCTACCCCGTCGAGGTCCGCTACCGCCCGCTCGAGGGCGTCGACGACGCCGCCAGACGCTCGGACGAGGCCCCCGAGACCTACTCCGTGATCGACGGCGTCCTCGGCGCGATGGACGAGGTCGAGCGCGACGGCCCCGGCGACGTGCTCGTCTTCATGCCCGGCGAACGCGAGATCCGCGAGACCGCCAACGCCCTCCGCCGCAGGTACCTCCGCCAGATCAACGGCGGCGGGGGAGGGGTCGAGGTCCTCCCGCTCTACGCACGCCTGAGCAACGCCGAGCAGCAGCGCATCTTCCGCCCCAACCCCGGCTCGCGCCGCATCGTCATCGCCACCAACGTCGCCGAGACCTCGCTCACCGTCCCCGGCATCCGCTACGTCGTCGACCCGGGCCTCGCCCGCATCAGCCGCTACTCCGGGCGCTCCCGCGTCCAGGCCCTCCCGATCGAGCGCGTCTCCCAGGCCTCGGCCGACCAGCGCAAGGGCCGCTGCGGGCGCGTCGGCCCCGGCGTCTGCTACCGCCTCTACTCCGAGGAGGACTTCGCCCAGCGCGAGGCGTTCACGCCCCCGGAGATCCTCCGCACCAACCTCGCCAGCGTCATCCTCCAGATGACGGCCCTGAACCTCGGCCGCCCCGAGGAGTTCCCCTTCGTCGAACGCCCGGACCCCCGCCTCATCCGCGACGGGTACGACACCCTCCGCGAACTCAACGCCGTCGACGAGCAGGGCCGGCTCACCGACCTCGGGCGCAGCATGGCCCGCCTCCCGGTCGATCCCCGCATCGCCCGGATGATCCTCGCCGCCGACGCCGAGCACTGCCTCGACGAGGTCCTCGTCATCGCCGCCGGCCTCTCCATCCAGGACCCCCGCGAGCGCCCGCACGACAAGCAGGACGCCGCCGACGCCGCCCACGAGAAGTTCCGCCACCCCGAGAGCGACTTCCTCACCCTCCTCAACGTCTGGGACTTCTACCACGAGCAGAACCTGCGGCTCAGCCGCTCCCGCCTCGCCAAGGCCTGCCAGACCAACTTCCTCAGCGACCGCCGCATGCGCGAGTGGCTCGACGTCCTGCGCCAGCTCCGCGAACTCTGCCGCGACCTCGGGCTCCGCGAACGCGGCCGATACCGCGACGCCGCCCCCGCCGAGCCCGCCCCCTACGAGAGCGTCCACAAGGCCCTGCTCACCGGCCTGCTCACCAGCGTCGGCCACCGCAAGGAGGGCTTCGAGTACACCGGCCCGCGCGGGCTCAAGTTCTTCATCTTCCCGGGCTCCGTCCTCTTCGCCCCCAAGCCCGCCTGGGTGATGTCCGCGGAGATCGTCCGCACCACCCGCATGTACGCGCGGACCGTCGCCAAGATCCAGCCCGAATGGATCGAGGACGTCGGCAAGCACCTCTGCACCAGCACCTACTCCGAGCCGCACTGGTCCGCCAAGGGCCAGCGCATCGACGCCTACGAGAAAGTCAGCCTCCTCGGGCTCGAGATCGTCCCCAAACGCAAGGTCCACTACGGCCCGATCGACCCCAAGACCAGCCGAGAACTCTTCATCCACCACGGCCTCGTCGAGGGCGAACTCGAGACCCGCAACCCCGCCATCCGCGACAACCGCCGCCTCGTCGCCCGCATCCACGACCTCGAGAACAAGGCCCGCTCGCGCGACCTCCTCGCCGACGCGAAGGCCCAGTTCGACTTCTACGACGCCCGACTCCCCGCCGACGTCTACTCCGGGCACCGCTTCGACCGCTGGTCCAAGCAGCTCTGGCGCGAGGACAAGAACGCCCTCCGCATGACCGAGGCCGACCTGCTCCTCCGCCCGGCCGACGAGTACTCCGCGCAGCTCTACCCCGACCGCCTCCCCCTCGCCGGCACCGAACTCCCCCTCCGGTACCGCTACGACCCCGGCGCCCCCGACGACGGCGTCACCCTCGACATCCCCCTCGAGATGCTCGGCCAGGTCCCGCAGGAGACCTGCGACAAGCTCGTCCCCGGCCTGCTCCGCGAGAAGATCGACGCCCTCATCCGCTCCCTCCCCAAGAGCCTCCGCCGCAACTTCGACGCCGGCCCCCTCAGCCGTGAACTCGCCGAACGCCTCGCCGGAGACAGGCGCCCCCTCCTCACCGCTCTCGCCCAGGAACTCGGCGCCCGCATCGGCGTCCCCATCAAGGCCGAGACCTTCCGCGAGGACGAACTCCCCGACCACCTGCGGATGCACTTCCGCGTCCTCAACCAGGACGGCCGGGAACTCGCCCGCGGCCGCGACCTCGCCGAGCTGCGCGACAAGCTCCGCGCCGAGATGGCCGAGGCCTTCCACGCCGCCAGCCGGGCCGACGCCCTCGCCATGTCCGGCCTCACCGACTTCTCCTTCGACGCCCTCCCCGAGACCGTCGAGATCAAGCGCGGCGACTACACACTCACCGGCTACCCCGCCATCGTCGACGAGGGCGACTCCGCCGCCGTCCGCGTCCTGGAGACCAAGGGCGAGGCCGACCGCGAGACCGTCCGCGGCGTCGCCCGCCTCTACGTCCCGCGCCTCCGCTCCGAACTCAAGCTCCGCCTCGAGCAGACCCCCGGCTACACCCCCCTCGCCGTCGCCTACCAGACGATCGGCAGCAAGGAGGAACTCAAGCAGTCCCTGCACGTCCGCATCTGCGAGCGCCTGTTCCTCCCCGACGCCGCCCCCGTCCGCACCCACGCCGAGTTCATGGCCAGGCTCGACCGCGGCTGGGGCGGCCTGACCAAGGCCGTCGACGAGGTCCTCACCGTCTCCTCCCAGGCCGTGCAGCGGCGCAACGACGTCCTCGCCCGCCTCGACGCCGGCATCCCCGACGCCTGGCGCCTCTCTGCCACCGACATGCGCGACCAGATCGCCAACCTCTGCCCCCCCGGCTTCCTCGCGAGCATCCCGTGGGACGCCCTCAGGCACTACCCGCGCTACCTCCGCGCCATCGACCGCCGCATCGACCGCCTCCGCAACCCCGGCGGCGTCCAGAAGGACGTCCAGCTCCTCACCGAGGTCCACCGCTGGATCGCCCGGTACAACGAGCGCTTCGCCGAGCACCGCGCCAAACGCATCGACGACCCCGAACTCCGCCGCTTCCGTTGGCTCATCGAGGAATACCGCGTCGCCCTCTTCGCCCAGGAACTCGGCACACCCGAGAAGATCAGCGCCAAGCGCATCGAGCAGGCCTGGGACCGCGTCGCCAAATAGCCCCCACCCCGACGCCCCTCCCCACCCCGAGCCGGGCCCCCGGACGCCCGCCGCTCGTTATGGGCCTCGCCCCGCCTCCGCGATCCGTCCGATTCCCCGCCCCCCCCCCCCCCCGGCCCCCGCCCCCCCGCCCCCCCCCCCCCCCCCCCCCCCCCCCCCCCCCCCCCCCCCC
>CAYMFP010000288.1:0-4076 GCA_964389385.1 uncultured Phycisphaeraceae bacterium
CACCCCCCACCCCACCCGTTCCCCATCATTCAAAAGCACACCACCGAACCAACCGTGGAGGCCGGCGTCCCGCCGGCCTTCGCCTTCCCGCCCCGCTCCGCAGGCCCACGAGGCACCCGAACAGGTGCCGTCCATCCGGTTCCGTTTCAGGACACCCTGAAATCCGGCGGACCTACCATGCGGAGCGGGAACCCGCCGGGCCGGACTCGGGGTTGCATTCGGAGTTCCGCCAAACAAGAATGATTCTCGCGTGGCAGCACGGAGCCCCGCCGCCACGCCCAGAGAGCGAGCCATGGCCGACCACGACCCGCACACCACGCCCTCCCCCGAGACCACCGCCGGTCACCCGACCCCGGGCGGGTACCACGGTCAGCACGGCGGCGTCCCCGAGATCCCCGAGGGCGCCTACGACCCCTGGGCCGACCACACCAACGAGCCCCCGCCCCGCGACCCGCACGGCGCCTCGGCCAGCCCGCGCGCCCTCGCCCTCACGCTCGTCGCGATGACCTTCGGCGTCCTCTTCGTCATCGTCACCCTCGTCGTCTACTTCGATAGCTACACCGCCCAGCTCAAGTCCGCCCGCCAGGAGGGGTACGAGAACTTCGCCCGCGAGTACCGCGCCCTCCGCTCCGACGCCGAGGCCAACCTGAACGTCGCCGAGCCCACCTGGGCCGACAGCGCCGCCGGCCGCGTCCGCATCCCCGTCGCCCAGGCGATGCAGCGGGTCGTCGAGGAATACCGCGAGATCGGCGGCGGGCTCGACCCCCTCCGGGCCGCGCCGGAGCCCGCCGGCGTCGGCGGCGCTTCGCCCGAGAACGAGGGAGGCCTCTAACCCCGCATCGCCCCGCCCGCGTGAACCCCCGGCGCCCGCCGCGCCGCCCGGAGCAGCATGAACCGTCCCCGCCACAGCACCCCCGCCCGCCGCCCCGGACCGGCCTCCCCGGTCCTCGCGCTGTGGGTGTGCCTGCTGGCGGCGGTCGGCCTCTTCGCCGCCCCGGCCGCCGGGCAGCTCCTCCTGGATGATCTGCCGGAGGACGCCCAGGGCGCCGAGGTCGTCGAGCGTCTCGGCGAGACCGCCGAGACCTCCGTCGTCCTCACGAACTCCTCCGGCGAGGCCTTCCGCGTCGCCGACGTCTTCCGCGGCAAGCCCGTCCTCCTCGCCCTCGTCTACTACGACTGCCCCATCATCTGCGACCTCACCCTCGAGCGCCTGCACGCGAGCCTGCGCGACCTCGACTACACCATCGGCGAGGACTTCACCCTCCTGATCGTCTCCTTCGACCCCTCCAACACGCCCACGCTCGCGGCCAACAAGAAGCTCCTCTACACCAGCGGCTACAACCGCCCCCTGAACCAGACCATCCGCGACGGCTGGATCTTCGCCACCGGCACGGAGGGCAGCGTCCGCGCCCTCGCCGATTCGGTCGGCTTCCACTACCGCCGGATGAGCAACGGCGAGTACGCCCACCCCTCCGCCCTCATCGTCCTCAGCCCCGAGGCGAAGGTCACCCGCTACATCTACGGGCTCGACTACCCCGCCCGCCAGCTCAAGCTCAGCCTCCTCGACGCCAGCGAGGGCCGCATCGCCGCCAGCCTCGGCGACCGCGTCCTGCACTTCTGCTTCCGCTACGACCCCACCGCCGGAGCCTACAGCGTCGAGGCGATGCGCGTCGTCCAGCTCGGCGGCATCGTCACCGTCCTCTTCCTGGCGGTGCTCATCTCCGGGCTGCTCATCTCGGAACGCATCAAGAAAGAACGCCAGCGCCACCGCAGCGGCCCCGGCGCCACGGACGACCTCCCCGAGGCCGGCGTCGCGGGAGCCCGGGCATGACGGAGCAGACGACAGTGCACACCATGCTTGCCAACGCGGCCTCCGCCTCCGACTTCCGCTCCCCCGGCGGCGGCTGGCTCGAGCAGCTCATCTTCCGCGGGCCGGGCTCCACCGAGGGCGCGATCGAGACCGTCGGTCTCTTCATGCTCATCCTCGCCTTCAGCACGTTCTTCTTCGTGCTCCTCGTCAGCCTCAGCATCTACTGGGCGATCAAGTACCGCCGCCGCCCCGGCGTCCCCGCCGCCCGCTCCCCCAGCCACAACACCCCCCTCGAGATCTTCTGGACCGTCGTCCCCAGCTCCTCCCTGCTCGTCATCTTCCTGCTGGGCTTCTGGGGCTACATGGACAAGATCGTCCCCCACGGCGACGCCCTCCTCCTCGACGTCACCGGCCGCAAGTGGGCCTGGTCCGTCACCTACCCCAACGGCGCCGAGTCCCAGTGGGCCGAGCACCTCGACGAGCGCACCCTCGGCACGCACCCGCAGACCGGCGAGACCATCTCCGCCCGCAACGTCCAGCCCTACCCCGTCTTCGTCGTCGCCGAGGGGCAGCCCTACCACCTCCGCATGTCCAGCCAGGACGTCATCCACTCCTTCTGGATCCCCGACTTCAAGGTCAAGATGGACGTCTTCCCGAACCGGTACACCGGCTACGGGTTCACCGCCCCCATGCTCGGCGCCGACGCCAGCGTCAGCGAGATCGACGGGCGCACCTACATCCACAAGGACTACTGGATCTTCTGCGCCGAGTACTGCGGCGATAACCACGCCGAGATGGCCGCCGTCCTCCGCGTCGTCTCCCGCGCCGACTACCAGCACATCCTCTCCAACGTCTGGACCACCGACGTCCCCCCCGTCCAGCTCGGGCAGATCGTCGCCCAGCAGAAGTGCGCCACCTGCCACTCCACCGACGGCTCCGGCGGCGTCGGCCCCACCTGGTACCAGGCCTGGGGCAACCCCGTCCCCCTCGCCAACGGGCAGACCCTCCAGCTCGACGGGCCCGACGACTGGGCCAACTACGCCCGCGAGTCCATCCTCCAGCCCCAGGCCAAGATCCACGCCGGCTACGGCGGCACCATGCCCAGCTTCCAGGGCCAGCTCTCCGACGCCCAGCTCAACGGCATCCTCGCCTACATGGCCAGCCTCTCCGACGCCGGGCAGGACTACGCCCGCCGCATGACCGAGGCCTACGAGGCCGGCGGCGAGGCTCCCGCCGAGGGCGAGCCCGCCGGCGAAGCCGACGCCGCCTCCGGCGAGCACGCCGAACCGACCGACCGCCCGGCCGACCAGCCGGGCGACCAGAACACCACGCAGGCCCCGGGAACGGAGGGCTGAAAGCCATGACCACCCTCGATACCCACATCCCCGGACACGGCGACCACGCCCACCACGACCGGCCCTACCTCGCCCCGCGCGAGGGCTTCTGGTCCACCGTCTGGTCCTGGGTCTACACCGTCGATCACAAGAAGATCGGCGTCATGTACCTCTTCTCCGTCCTCTTCATGTTCTTCCTCGGCGGCATCGCGGCCCTCGCCGTCCGCCTCGAGCTCTGGGAGCCGGTCCGCCAGCTCTCCGACGGCACGATCACCGGGCAGCTCTTCCAGGCCGACCCCGAGAACGTCGCCGCCAACAACATGATCTACAACCGGCTGTTCACGCTGCACGGCGCGATCATGGTCTTCATGTTCATCGTCCCCTCCATCCCCGCCAGCCTGGGCAACTTCTTCCTGCCCCTCATGCTCGGCGCCAAGGACGTCGCCTTCCCCCGCCTCAACCTGTTCAGCTGGTACATCTACAGCTTCGGCTCCGTCTTCGGCGTCGTCGCCATCATCATGGGCGGCGTCGACACCGGCTGGACCTTCTACACGCCCTACTCCACCACCACGGACGCCGGGCACTGGCGCGTCGTGCTCATGGTCCTCGCCGCGTTCATCCTCGGCTTCAGCTCCATCCTCACCGGGATGAACTTCATCGTCACCACCCACAAGCTCCGCGCCCCGGGCATGGGCTGGTTCGACATGCCCCTGTTCATCTGGGCCCTCTACGCCACCAGCGTCATCCAGGTCCTCGCCACCCCCGTCATCAGCATCACCCTCCTCCTGCTCATCTTCGAGCGGCTCTTCCACGTCGGCATCTTCGACCCCGGCCTCGGCGGCGACCCCGTCCTCTACCAGCACTTCTTCTGGTTCTACTCCCACCCCGTCGTCTACGTGATGATCCTCCCCGCCTTCGGCGTCATCAGCGAG
>CAYMFP010000289.1:0-4070 GCA_964389385.1 uncultured Phycisphaeraceae bacterium
CACCGCGTCCTGCGCGGCCGCGCGGGCCTTGCCGAGGGCCGGGAGCAGGATGCCGATCAGCAGCGCGATGATCGCGATCACGACCAGCAATTCGATCAGCGTGAAACCGCGCGGGCGGTGCAACGTGCGCATGGAACCTCCACAACCTGTGCGCGAGTGCGCGTGTCTCTGGGGCGAGCCCGCGGAGAAACCCGCGAATGAACGGGGGCGGGGGCGCCTGATGAACCGGTCCGACCCTCTCGGTTCCGCGGTGCCGGACCGGGCGGCAACGCGTGTGCATGGCGGAGCGGGGGCAGATCCCCGCGAACAGGCCGCCGATACTTCACGAACGGGTGAAGGGTTGCACGGTCCTCGACGGGATGCAAGAAAAAGCGCCCTGCGAGTCTCCGGCGCGGGTCAACTTTTTGAGGGGGGAAGCCCAGAGAGGGGCAACGGAGGCCGAACAGATCCACCCGATATGGTGGACTCTTGGCCATCGGCGGGGGTCCCGGGGCGGCACGGCGGTTGCGGCTGATGCCCCGCCCGCGTCGGACCGATGCCTCTCTTGGCCGCCGAGCCCTCTCCGCGGCCCCCGCTCCCGGGCGGAGTTCTACCCCGAACCGATGAACGCCGAAGCGAAGACCATCCTGAGGCTCGAGGTGCCGCTGATCGTCCAGCTCGGCGCCCGGACCATGCACATCAAGGAGGTGCTCTCGCTGGCGCCGGGGGCGATCCTCGAGTTGACCAAGACGGCCGAGGAGGAGCTGGACGTGATGGTCAACAACCGCCGGATCGGGGCCGGGATCGCGGTGAAGATCGGGGAAAACTTCGGGATCCGGATCACGGCGATCGGGCCGGCGCGGGAGCGTCTCCAGGCCGCGACGGGGGTGCTGCGGGACGGCTGATCCACCGGCGCGCGCCCGCATCCGGAGGCGGATCGGACGGGCGTCGGCGCGTCCGGCCGCCGATAGAGGTGCTCGGCGGCTCGCCCGGCCGAGGCGGCGCGGGCGGGCCCGATCCGAGGACACGAGATGCCGCGCGACCTGCCGGTGGGGAACGGCGACCTGCTGGTCACGTTCGACCACTGCTATCGGATCCGGGACCTGTACTACCCCCAGGTGGGGCGGTTCAACCACACGGACGGGCACGTCCAGCGGTTCGGCGTCTGGGTCCGGGACGCGGGCGGGGCGGATCGCGAGCCGGGTCCGGGGCGGTTCGCCTGGATCGAGGACGAGGGGTGGGAGCGGCGGCTGCGTTATCGGCCCGAGACGCTGGTGACGGAGGTGCACCTGGTGCACCGCGGGCTCGGGCTCGAGATCGTCGGGCAGGACGCGGTCGACTTCCACGAGGCGATCCTGTTCCGGCGGTTCACGGTCCGGGACCTGACGGGGCGGGACCGGGAGGTCCGGCTGTTCCAGCACCTGGACCTGTCGATCAACGGCACGCCGCTGGGCGACACGGCCCATTACGACCCGGGCACGGCCTCGGTCATCCTCTACAAGGACGAGAGCTACTTCCTGATCTCGGCGTGCGACGCGCACCGGTCGGGCGTGGACCACTGGGCGATCGGGAGCAAGCGGATCGGCGGGGCGGAGGGGACATGGCGGGACGCCGAGGACGGGGAACTCGGGCGGAACCCGATCACGCAGGGGAGCGTGGACTGCTGCGTGGGGATCGGGCTGCGGGCGCCGGCGCTGGCGGAGGCCTCCGCGACGTTCTGGATCGCCTGCGGGCACAGCCACAAGGACGTGGCCGACCTGCACGCCCGGGTGCTGGAGCAGACGCCGGAGCGGATGATGACGCGGACGGGGGCGTACTGGCGGCTGTGGTGCCGGCGGGAGCGCCCGGAGCTGGGCCTCGTGCCGGACGCGGTGCGGGAGGCGTACCACCGCTCGCTGCTGATCCTGCGGACGCAGGTGGACAACGGGGGCGCGATCGTCGCCGCGAACGACACGGACATCACGCACTTCTCGGGGGACCACTACTCGTACTGCTGGATGCGCGACGGGGCGCTGGTGGCCCACGCGCTGGTGCAGGCCGGGCAGGGGGAGCTGAGCCGGCAGTTCTTCCGCTTCGCGGAGCGGTGCATCGAGGACGCGGGCTACTTCCTGCACAAGTACACGCCGGCGGGGCGGCTGGCGAGCAGCTGGCACCCGCACGTGATCGGCGGGCAGGAGGTGCTGCCGATCCAGCAGGACGAGACGGCGCTGACGGTGTGGGCGCTGCGGGCGCACTTCGAGGCGTACCGGGACGTGGAGTTCATCAAGCCGCTGTACGAGCGGCTGGTGGCGCGTCCGGGGGAGTGGATGCTCGCCTACCGCGACCCGAGCGGGCTGCCGAAGCCCTCGTGGGACCTGTGGGAGGAGCGGCGGGGCGTGCACCTGTTCACGGTCGCGTCGGTGATCGCGGGGCTGCGGGCGGCCGCGGCGTTCGCGGAGGACTTCGGCGAGCGCGACCGGTCGGCGCGCTTCCGCGACGGGGCGGACCGGATGCTCGCGGCGGTGCGCCGGCACCTGTGGGACCCGGAGTCCGGGCGGTACGCGCGGAGCGCCGCGCCGGAGGCGGACGGGCGGTACCGGCTCGACCTCACGCGGGACGCGGCGAGCTTCGCGCTGTTCTTCCTGGGCGTGCTCCCGCCGGACGACCCGACGGTCGTCGCGGAGATGGAGAGCACGTTCGAGCGGCTGCGGGTGCGGACGCCGGTCGGGGGCGTCGCGCGGTACGAGCGGGACTACTACCACCAGGTCGAGACGCGGGACACGGAACGGATCCCCGGAAACCCCTGGATCATCTGCACGCTGTGGCGGGCGCTGTACCTGACGGAGCGGGCCGAGCGCGCGGAGGACCTGCGGGAGGCGCTCGCGATCCTCGAGTGGGCCGTGGCGCGGCAGCGCGAGAGCGGCGTGCTGCCGGAGCAGCTCAACCCGCACACCGGGGCGCCGCTGAGCGTGAGCCCGCTGACGTGGAGCCACGCGACGCTGGTGACGGCCGTGCTGCGGTACGCGGCGCGGGCGGAGGAGCTGCGTTCGCGGGCACGGCCGCGCGTGACGGCGGGTTCGGTCTGAGAGCACGTCCCGCCCGGGCGGCGGCCGCTCGCACCAGCTCCGGGGCGCTCGGCGCGAGGCGGAGTGGGTGGGGGTGGGGGTGGGGTCAGCCGGCGGCGGTCTGCTTCTTCTCCACCAGCTCCTTGACGGCCGCCGGAGGATCGAAGCGGTCCGGGGGGAACTCGACGTTGTGGCGGACCTCATCGAAGACGACGACCTGCCGCTTGCCGAGCAAGCGCTGCTCCTGGCGGAAGGGGACCTTCATGCCGTCGACGTCGCGGTAGTCGGAGATGGTCGTCTCGAAGGGGACATCCTCGCCCTGGACGACGGCCGTGCCGGCGAGCTTCACCTCGAGCCCGGTCTTCGTGCTGAACCAGTGCGTCGTCGGCTTGCCCTGCTTGGGCGTGAGGCGGACGCGGTAGGCCTCCTCGCCGTCGACCTCCTCGATCGCCTCGGTCTCGACGGACTTGAAGTGCTCGTCGAGATCGAGGTAGGGGGTGAAGAGGGCCTCGTGGTGCGCGGCCTCGCGCTCCGCGCCCTCGCGGAGCCGCGGGCCGGCGAAGCCCGAGTACTCCCAGGCGATCTCCTCCGTGACGCCCTGGGACTGCGTGCCGACGCCGGGGACCTCGACCTCGACGAGCTGGAGGCAGGGGGGCTGCTGGTAGATGCGGACCTGCCCCTTCATCTCGTCCTCGACGACCTCGAAGCTGCCGGTGGCGACGCGGCTCTGGAGCTTGCGATAAGCGCCCTCCCCGCCGGTGGCCTCGATGTACTTCGCGATGATCTCGCGGGCCGAGGGGAGTTCCTGGGTCGTTTCGGTGGCGGCCTCCTCCGGCGCTTCGGGAGCGGCGATCGCGAGAGGAGCGGCGAGAGCGACAGCGAGCCCGGCGGCGAGGAAGAGGTGCTTGTGGTCCATGTTCGGGTTCCTTGAAGGTCGTCGGAGGCGAGGCCCCCCGTTCGCCACCCCTGCTTCCCACCCACGCCTTCGCGGGAAGCGCGCAGTCCGACGCAGCACCCCACCCCACCCCACTCCACCCTACTCCACCC
>CAYMFP010000290.1:0-3999 GCA_964389385.1 uncultured Phycisphaeraceae bacterium
GAGCGGGGTCGAAGCCGCGGACGGAGAGGATCGGCCCGTTGAAGAGCCGGGGGTTCGCCCCGGTCATCCGGCGCCACGCCGCGGCGATCCGCTCCTCGGTCCCGGGGTCCGTTGCCGCCCGCCCCGGGCCGATCTCGACCCGCAGCGCGCCGAGCGAACAACGCAGCGGAGCGACCAGAACGCCGCCGGTCGGCGCGAACGGAGGGCCGGGGAAGCTCACGGCCGGAGGCTACTTGAGGATGCCCGCGAGCCCGCCCTCGGCGAGGCCCATCTTGCCCAGGAGGTCGCCGAGCCCGAGTTCGTCGGCCTCGGTCTCGACGAGTTCGGCGGCGGTGTTCCGGGCCTTCTCCAGCCCGTCGTTGACAGCCTCGCGGATGAGGCGCTCGGCCATCTCGCGGCTCTGGGGGTCGCCCTTGAGCCCGGCGATGAGCGAGGGCTGGAGTTCGATCCGGTGGACCTCGAGGCGCCCGGTGACCTGGGCGCGGACCGCCCCGCCCCCGGCCTCGCCGGTGACGACCGTGTCGGCCAGCTTCTTCTTGATGCGCTCCCCCGCCTGCTCGAGCTTCTTGCGGTCCTTGATCAGGTGCGCGATCTGTCCCATTGCCTTGAGGTCGCCGAACATGCGTGCTCCGTGGGGTGAGAGGGCGGACGATAGGGGCGTCGGCGGGGCCGACGGGGAGCACGGGAGGGGCGAAGGCGGGGCCCTGCGCGGGGGATCAGCGGCGGCGGCGGGTCGTGAGGAGGGCGAGGGCGGCGAGGGGGAGGGTGGCGGGGGCGGGGATCTGGGAGAAGGCGATGTTGTCGATGCCGATGTTGTCCGAGGCGCCGCCGAGCGGGCCGGTCTCGAACACGATGGTGAACGTCTGCGCGGTGAAGGGTTCGGCGAAGTCGAAGGAGGTGTGCCGGCGGCCGAGGCCGTCGGCGGTGGCGCCGCGGACGAGGACGCCGGACTCCTCGAGGAGGAGGGCGCCCGCGCCGTCGAGGACGCGGAGGGCGCTGATCGTGTAGTCGGCGCCGGGGTAGCCGCCGAGGTCGAAGCCGTGGAGCGAGACGAGCCAGCCGGGGTCGGCGGTGAGGGTGATGCGCAGGAGGGCGCTGCCCTCGGACTCGGGGTAGAGGACGTTCACGAGGTCGCCGTAGCCGGTGTCCCAGCGTTTGGCGCCGGCGGTGCCGAAGTAGTCCGCGACGACGTGGGGCGTGAGGCCGTGGTCGAGGCCGTACATGAAGTCGCGCATCGCGGCGGCGGCGACGCGGTCGCCGTAGTCCTGCGGGACGGGATCACCGTTCAGGCCGGGGTACTCGAAGATGAGGACGGTGGCGGCCGCGGGCGCGGCGAGGAGCGGGAGGGGGGCGAGGCGGAGCATGGGAAGTCCCTCTGGATGCGGGGGGCGGTGAGGAGGGGTCGAAGGTAGAGGGAGGTGCGCGCGCGTGTCAAGGTGTTTGCGGTGGGGCCGTCGGGCGTCACGCGTGTTCGGGGGGTGGGCTCACATGGGGCCGGGGACCGGACGCGTGTCGTAGAGGATCCAGTCGCCGTCGGTTTCTTCGGGGTGTCGCTCGGTGATGCCTTCGGCGGCCCCGGGCGGCAGCCACATCGAGCGGGAGTGGGAGGCCTCGCGAGCGGCGTTGTCGTCGTCGCGGTCGAAGCCGACGGAGTAGAGAATCGCGGCGCCGTTGTCGCGGCGGTAGAGGAAGGGCTTCCCGGAGAGGCGGTCGGGCGGGATCTCGGGGAGCAGCGCCGGCGTGAGGGCGTCGAGCGTGTCGGGGTACGCGCCGTGCCGGAGGCGGAAGCGCTCGAGGGCGACGGCGAGGCGGGCGGCGTCGCGGAGGTGGATCGCTGCTTCACGGATGCGGCGGGCCTTCCGTGGGCTGAGGACGAACAGGTCGACGACGAAGCTTCGCTGTTCGCGGTCGAAGAGCCGCGTCTCGACTTCGCCGTACGCGCCGTCGGCCTCCTCCCAGAACGGGCCTTGCAGCGTGAGGCGCGCGGCGGCGGCGAGGTCCGCCACCTCCCGCTCGGCCGCGGCGCGATCCACGCGCCGCCAGTTCAGGGCGCCTCCGAGGGCGGTCAAGAAGGTCTCGTTCTGCATCAGCTCCGCCAGCTCCGCGTTCTCGAAACCCTCCGGCAGCGGCGGTGCGGCGCTCTCGAGCAGATCCAGCAGCAGCGGGAAGCTCCGCGGGTCCACCAGCGCCGGCTCGCCGTCGTCGCGGTGGCTGTAGACGCGCTGGATGACGTCGAGGATCGTGAGGGCGAAGCCTTCGACCGCGTCGTCGAATCTCGGCGGCTCCACGTCGAACGCCCGGTCCAGTCGCGACAACTGCTCCTCCGTGAGCCGGAGGCCCGGCAGGAGCTCGAGCACGGCCTCGGCGGCCCAAGACATGATCGACGACGATGAATGCACACCCACGCCGATCGGCCAGTCGTCCGCCTGCCCGGCGAGGCCGAGCATCGCCTCCACGGCGTCGACCGCCGCGTCGGGTCGGTCGCGCAGGGCGGCGATCTCCGCCTCGCGGCGCAGGACGCGGCCCATGAGCCGGAGGTAGAAGATGTGCGGCCATTGGCCGAGGATGATCGGCGGGTTGTCGCCCTCCGGGACGTGCCACGCGTCCCGCCCGCGGGCCTCCAGCCACTCCCGGAGTTCGGGGTCGATCTCGGGCGTCATCGGCAGGCCGAGCCGGTCGGCCGCGGCGGCTTCGTGGAGCGTCCGGATCTCGCCGCGGTGCGCCTCGAGGAAGGCTTCGAGGCGCCGCAGGTGCTCGACCGCCGCCTCGTCGCCTTGGCGAACGGCCTGGGCGTCCACCGGTTCGGCGAACATGGCGGGCCCGATATCCCGCAGGTCCTGGAGCAGCGTCTTCCACAGCTCGCGGTGCATCGGCCACGCCGGTTCGCCGTCGGGCGGCGGCTGGAGGGCGCGGAGGTCCGTCCAGTAATCGTGGGTGACGCGGGCCGGCGGGAAGCGCTCGTCGAGCGTCGCCGGCGGCGCGGCGGCGGCGGTGGTCGCGACGACGAGCCCGGCGATCACGAGCTGGGAGGGCATGCCGGCAGTCTAACGCCACGCGGTCCACGCGCCCCGGTCGGTCCGATAGCGGCGGCTCGCCGTCACAGACCTCTCCGGCGCCGGCGGAGGGCTGGCACCGTGAAGCCTTCAAACGCACGTTGCGTACAGGGGATTGCATCGCGGGAGGGGAGGCGCCGGCGCGGCGGATGCGGCCGGCGGGAGGTGAGCCGTGCCGAAGATCACGAAGATGTCGCTGCTCTGGCTGCTGGCGGGGGGCGTGGTGGCGCCTGCGGCGGCGGGGGACGAACTCTGGGGGATCGACGCGACGACGGCGGGGGTGGTGCGCCTGCGGCACCTGGGGCAGACCATTCCGGAGGCGGAGCGGTTCGGGGCGATCTCGGTGCGGACGGGCGGGGTGGGCGAGGGGGCGGAGCGGCCGCTGGAAGGAACGATCGTCGCGGCCTCGGCCTCGCCGGGGGGGGCGTGCTGGCTCGTGGTGCAGGCGCCGGGTTCGTCGACGCCGGACCTGCTGGTGATGGATCTGAACGTGGTGTCGGCGATGGGGCGGGCGGTGGCGACGCGGGTCGGTTCCCTCGGCGGCGCCTGGCCGTCGAGCGCGAGCGTGGGGGGGCGGATCGTCGGGCCGTTCACGGCGCCGGGGGGCGAGCTGGTCGCGATCGTCGGGGACGGGGATCCGCGGACGCCGGAGCGGATCTACGGGATCGTGCCGGACGGACGGCTGGCGTTCCGGGCCGCGCCGATGGGGGTTTCGGCGAGCGGAGACGTCGCGATCCTGGACGCGGGGGCGGGGGCGGTGCTGTCGGACGGGACGGTGGTGGTGGTCGAGTCGGTGGGGGCGGTGTTCCACGTCTTCGAGCCGGGCTCGGGGCGGGTGGCGGCGCGGATGGAGCTGGGGGCGCCGGAGCGGGCGGGGAGCGGCGAGCCGCGGTACCGGGCGCTGGCGTTCGACGCGTCGGGGCAGCGTGCGGCGCTGGCGGAGGGG
>CAYMFP010000291.1:0-3940 GCA_964389385.1 uncultured Phycisphaeraceae bacterium
CTGATCATCGCCGAGGACATCACGGGCGAGGCGCTGGCGACGCTGGTGATCAACAAGCTGCGCGGCACGCTGCAGGTCGCGGCCGTCAAGGCCCCGGGGTACGGCGACCGCCGCAAGGCGATGCTGCAGGACATCGCCGTGCTGACCGGCGGCGAGGCGATCATGAAGGACCTGGGCACGCAGCTCGACGACGTGCAGCTCGGGCAGCTCGGCCTGGCGAAGAAGGTCGAGATCACGAACGACACGACCACGATCATCGAGGGCGCCGGCGAGACGAAGGCGATCCAGGCGCGGATCGAGCAGATCCGCCGCGAGATCGAGGAGTCGACGAGCGACTACGACCGCGAGAAGCTGCAGGAGCGGCTGGCCAAGCTCGCGGGGGGCGTGGCGCAGATCAACGTCGGCGCCGCCTCCGAGGCGGAGCTGAAGGAGAAGAAGGCCCGCGTGGAGGACGCGCTGCACGCGACCCGCGCGGCCGTGGCCGAGGGCATCGTCCCCGGCGGCGGCGTCTCGTTCGTCCGCGGGCGCGCGGCGATCGAGAAGGTCAAGGAGTGGAAGGCCGTCTTCGGCAAGAGCAAGGAAGTCACGAGCGACGACGTCGGCGCCGTGAAGTACGACTTCGCGGCCGGGCTCGACGTGGTCTACCGCGCCCTGCAGGTCCCGCTGCGGACGCTGGCGGAGAACGCGGGCGCCCGCGGGTCGGTGGTCGTCAGCAAGGTCGCCCAGGCCGAGGACGACAACTTCGGCTACAACGCGCTGACCGACACCTTCGAGGACCTGATGAAGGCCGGCGTGATCACGCCGGCGAAGGTCGACCGCTCGGCGCTGCAGAACGCGGCGAGCGTGGCGTACGTCCTTCTCGCGGCCGACTGCATCGTCACCGAGAAGAAGGAGAAGGAGCCGGCCGGAGCGGGCGCTCCGGGCGGCATGCCCGGCGGCATGGGTGGGATGGGCGGGATGGGCTTCTGAGCCCCGGACACCGCCCCCTTTGGTTCACACGGCGCGAGCCGTTCGCTCGCAACACCGCAAGAGACACTCCGAGGCCGGCGCACGACCGCGGCCTCGAACTGATCGGAGACTCCCGAGATGGCCGTCAAGCCCCTTGAGGATCGCGTCCTCGTCAAGCCCATCGAGCCCGAGACCCGCACGCAGTCGGGCCTGTACCTGCCCGAGTCCAGCAAGGAGAAGCCGATCCAGGGCGAGGTGATCGCCGCCGGGCCGGGCAAGCTGCTGGAGAACGGGCAGCGCGCCCAGCCGAGCGTGAGCGTCGGCGACCGCGTCGTCTACGGCAAGTACGCCGGCACCGAGGTGGAGATCAAGGGCGAGAAGCACCTGATCATCCGGGAGAGCGAGTTGTTGGGCGTCGTCGGCTGAGAGGCAGGCACCGGGGACCGGGGACCGGGCACCAGGGGGGAGGGGAGACGCGGTGGCGAACGGTGAGATCAGGTCGTACGAAGACCTTGCCGCCTGGCAACTCGCCGTGGATCTCAGCGTCGAGGTGTACCGGGTCACCGAGTCCTTCCCCGCGGTCGATCGGTTCGGGCTTGCGCAGCAGGTCCGCCGGGCGGCCGTCTCGGTGCCGAGCAACATCGCCGAGGGATACGGGCGGGGGAGCCGGACGGACTACGCCCGGTTCCTCCGCATCTCCCGCGGATCGCTCTACGAGGTCGAGACGCAGCTGCTCATCGCGAAGCGGCTCGGCTGGCTGGAAGAACAAACGTACCAGGGCCTGCGGGGCAGGCTGAAAGAGAACGGCCGGGTACTCGCCGGCCTCATCCGAAGCATCGAGCGAGGTCCCGGCTCCTGACTGGTGCCTGGTCCCCGGTCCCCGGTGCCTCAACTCCGAAGGAGTTGCCATGGCTCAGAAGCAGATCATGTTCCGCAACGACGCCCTCCTCGAGATGAAGAAGGGCGTCGACCGGCTCGCCGAAGCCGTCAAGTGCACGCTCGGGCCCGCCGGGCGGCACGTCGTCATCGAGAAGTCGTTCGGCGGCCCGCACGTCACCAAGGACGGCGTCTCGGTCTCCAAGGAGGTCGAGCTGCCCGAGCCCTTCCAGAGCATGGGCGCGAAGATGGTGAACGAGGTCGCCAAGAAGACCGGCGACAAGGCCGGCGACGGCACCACCACCGCGACCGTGCTCGCCCAGGCGATCTTCACGCAGGGCCTCCGCCACGTCTCCGCGGGCGCGAACCCGGTGCACCTGCAGCGCGGCATCAACGCCGCCGCCCAGGCCGCGGCCGAGGCGATCGACGCCCTCGCGACGAAGTGCAGCGGCAAGGCCGACTACAAGAAGATCGCGATGGTCTCGAGCAACCACAACGCCGAGGTCGCCGAGATGATCGCCGAGGCGATCGCCCGCGTCGGGCACGACGGCGTCGTGGAGATCGAGGACGGCAAGTCGTCCGAGACCACGCTCGACTACGTCGAGGGCATGCAGTTCGACAAGGGCTACCTGTCGCCCTACTTCATGACCAACCCGAAGACCGGCGAGGCCGTCCTGGAGGACGCCTACGTGCTGGTCTACGAGAAGAAGATCAGCAACCTGCCGGACCTGCTCCCGCTGCTCAACAAGATCGCCGGCTCCGGCAGGCCGCTGCTCATCATCGCCGAGGACGTCGAGTCCGAGGCGCTGGCGGCGCTGGTCGTCAACCGCCTCCGCGGCACGCTCAAGGTCGCGGCCGTCAAGGCCCCCGGCTTCGGCGACCGCCGCAAGGCGATGCTCGAGGACATCGCGATCCTCACCGGCGGCACGTACTTCTCCGAGGACCTCGGGCGCTCGATCGAGTCGATCGAGCTCGGCGAACTCGGGCGGGCCAAGAAGATCGTCGTCACCAAGGACGACACCACGATCATCGAGGGCGCCGGCTCGAAGAAGGACATCCAGGCCCGGGCCGCGCAGATCCTGGCCCTGCACGAGAAGTCCACGAGCGACTACGACCGCGAGAAGCTGATGGAGCGGCACGCCAAGCTGACCGGCGGCGTCGCGATCATCAACGTCGGCGGCACGACCGAGCAGGCGCAGAAGGCCCTGAAGGACCTGGTCGACGACGCGCTGCACGCCACCCGCGCGGCCGCCAAGGAGGGGTACGTCCCCGGCGGCGGCGTCGCCCTGCTCCGCACGATCGAGGCGATCGAGAAGGCCCGCAAGAAGGCCAAGGGCGACGAGCAGCTCGGGTTCGACATCGTCAAGAAGGCGGTCGAGGAGCCGGCCCGGCAGATCGCGATCAACGCCGGGTTCGACGGCGACCTCGCCGTCGAGACGGTGCTCGAGCACACCGGCAGCTTCGGGCTCAACGCCGCGACCGGCGACTACGAGGACCTCGTCAAGGCGGGGATCATCGACCCCGCCCTGGTCGCCAAGAGCGCCCTGATCAACGCCGCGTCCGTCGCCGGGCTCATGCTCACGACCGACGTGATGCTGACGGACCTCAAGGAAGACGCCGAGGCCGTCGTCGGCGCGACCTCCTGAGGTGGCGCCGGCCTCCGGCCGGCGAGGACGCCAACGCTCCGAGCGGAGCGACAACGGATCGCAACCGGGCCCGATCGCGCGATCGGGCCCGCGTCTTGAAGGACGAGGTGGCACGGCCGCGGGGCCGTGTCCGGAGACGGCGCCCGCCCCGGCGGGCAGCCCGGAGCGAAGGACCGTCAGTGCCCACCACCCGCGACTACTACGAGATCCTCGGCGTCGAGAAATCGGCCTCCGAAGACGACATCAAACGCGCCTACCGCCGCCTCGCCATGAAGCACCACCCGGACCGCAACCCGGGGGACAAGGAGGCCGAGGCCAAGTTCAAGGAGGCCGCCGAGGCGTACGAGGTCCTCTCCGACCCGCAGAAACGCCAGCGGTACGACCAGTTCGGGCACGAGGGGCTGCGTGGGCACGGCTCGGCCGCGCACGACTTCAGCCGCATGAACGTCGAGGACATCTTCTCGATGTTC
>CAYMFP010000292.1:0-3937 GCA_964389385.1 uncultured Phycisphaeraceae bacterium
CAGACACCCTAGCCCGGACGCCGCTGCTCCGCACGCGAGCGCCGCGTCGGCGTCCAGCCGTCGCCGCAGGCATCCCCGCGAGAGCCCCCGCGGCTCCGCGCCCCGCCCCCGCAGTACCCTTCCCCCATGTCCCCCGCCGAAGCCCAGGCCCGCGCCGCCGACGCCCTCGCCAACCTGCCCCCCTCCCCTCCCCGCTGCGTCGTCGGCTTCGACGGCTTCCTCGACTCCGTCCTCCGCGTCGTCGACACCCGCCGCTCCCCCCGCCCGGACGACTACGACCGCATCGAAACCCTCACCGCCTTCGCCGAACGCATCGCCGCCACCAGCGGACGCAGCACCAACATCGAACTCGACCTCGTCGACGTCCGCTTCGGAGGCAACGGCCCCCTCATGGCCGGCGGCCTCGCCCGCCTCGGCCTCCCGACCACCTACCTCGGCGCCGTCGGCCAGGCCGCCGATCCGACCGCCCTCGACCCCGCCTTCGCCCCCCTCGCCCTCCGCGGCGCCGACGTCATCCCCTTCGCCGCCCCCGGCCTCACCGACGCCTACGAGTTCCGCGACGGCCGCATCAACTTCAACCGGCCCGCCCCCCTCCGCGGCGTCACCCCCGAGGCCCTCCTCAAGGTCGTCGGCCGTGACCGCCTCCTCGACCTCCTCCGCTCCGCCCGCCTCCTCGCCGTCGTGAACTGGACCCTCGTCCACGGCGCCGACGCCATCCTCGACCTCCTCGCCGAAGACCTCCTCCCCGCCGCGAACAACCCGGGCCTCGTCCTCTTCGCCGAACTCTCCGCCGCCGCCCGCCGCCCGGACGAGGACATCCGCGCCCTCCTCGCCCGCCTGACGCGTTTCTCCCAAACCCGCACCGTCGTCCTCGGCCTGAACCGCGCCGAGGCCGAGCGCGTCTGCGCCGCCGCGGCCCTCGACCCCGCAGGGCTCGACGCGCCCGGGACCGACGCCGCCGAGGGCGAACGCCTCGCTGCCGTCGCCGCCCGCGTCCGCGAGCACGCGGGCCTCCACGCCGTCGCCCTCCACGTCCACCGCGGCTCGGCCGTCGCCGGCCCCGACGGCGCCTTCTGGCTCCCCGGTCGCCACAACCCCAGCCCCGCCATCCAGACCGGCGCGGGCGATCACTACAACGCCGGCCTCGCCGCCGCCCTCGCCCTCGGCCTCCCCCTCCCCGCCGGCGCCGCCCTCGCCAACGCCCTCGCCGGCGCCTACGTCTCCACGGGCGACGCCCCGACGCGCGACCAGGTCATCGCACGCCTCGGGCCGGCCCCCGCGGCCGATACCCGATAACGCCCCGCGGCGCACCCCGCTCTCCCGCTCCGCCCCGGCCGCGCTCCGACGCGAACACCCCGCAATTTCCGCACGAAGATGACCGGCGGGCGGCCCGGCGCGGTACCTTGCACCGGCGGGGCGAAGGCTCGGGCACGCCGGGTGCTCCGCCCGAGAGGAGAGCGCGATGCGCGGGCCCCACCGACGGCGCCGTCGGTGTCGGCGACCTCCTCGGCTTCCTCGCCGCCTTCCGGGCCGGGTGCTGAATACGCCGGCCCGCAGTTTCCACGCCCGGCCGACCTTCCGCCGATACTGGTGAGGACAACCCGGACCTACCGTCCGGCCCACGTAGGATCCACGGATGGTCACCTCGCAGGCGCTCGCCGAGTTCGTCCTCTCGACTGGTCCCCTGTTCACGCGGTACCTCGAGGGCTTCGACGACCGCAACCGGACCAAGCAGGCCCCCGGCCTGCCGAACCACGTGATGTGGTGCCTCGGGCACTGCGCCCTCACCATGCACCGCGCCTCCGAACTCCTCGAATCCTCCCACGGCGTCCTCCCCACCTCCGATTTCATCGCCGGCGACGGCACCGCCGGCGACCCCTCCCGCTTCGACACCGTCTCCGTCTCCGCCGGCTCCGTCCCCGTCGACAACCCCCGCATCTACCCGCGCCTGCGCCGCGGGGTTGAGATCTTCACCATCGCCATGCGCCGCCTCGCCGAGGCCGCCTACCGCATCGACGGCGATCCCATGGACGAGGAGCGCACCGTCACCTGGGGCGGGCAGCCCATCCCGCGCGGCGCTCTCGTCGCCCGCATGGTCTTCCACAACGGCACCCACTGCGGGCAGATCGTCGATCTCCGCCGCGCCCTCGCCCTTCCTCCGGTCCTCGCCCCCAAAGCCTGAGGCGAGCGCCCCGGCGCCACACCCCGCTTCCGGGCCGCCATGTGCTTCCGGCTCCCTTGGCGTCCGCGCCGGACACCCTGCGCGCCGGCCCCCTCCGGTCCTTTGCGCCGCATCCACCCTACACTGCCTCCGAAGCCGTTGATACCGCCCGGCGAGCGCAGCCGCCGCGGCTCTCCGTGACTCTCGACGCTTCGCTCTTTTTCGACTTCCACCGGAGTCCCCGGCCATGCCCGACACAACCGACATCCGCGGCAAGCGCGTCGCGTTTCTCGCCACCGACGGCGTCGAGCAGTCCGAGCTGCTCGAGCCCCGCCGCGCCCTCGAACGGGCCGGCGCCGTCTGCGATCTCATCGCCCCCTCCGAGACCCTGGAGCCCGGCGTCGTCCGCGCCTGGGACATGACCGACTGGGGCGAGAAGATCGAGATCACCAAGGCCCTGGAGCAGGCCGCCGCCGACGATTACGACGCCCTGGTGCTCCCCGGCGGCGTCATGAACCCCGACAAGCTCCGCATGCGGGAAGAGGCCGTCGCCTTCGTCCGCGCGTTCGTTGAGGCCGGCAAGCCGGTGAGCGCCATCTGCCACGGGCCCTGGGTGCTCATCGACGCGGGCGCGGTCAAGGGCCGCACCCTCACCAGCTACCCGTCGCTCAAGGCCGACCTCCGGAACGCCGGCGCCAACTGGGTGGACCGCGAGGTCGTCACCGACCGCGGCCTGACGACCAGCCGCAACCCCGACGACATCCCCGCCTTCATCGCCAAGACGATCGAAGAGATCGCCGAGGGGATCCACAAGCTTCACCAGGCCGCCTGACGGGCCGCTCCCCGTCCGGCTCACCATGCTCCAACACGAGGGAACCATGTCCACGATCGCGACGCAGGAGGAACTCCCCACCCACAGCCGGCCCTTTCCGCTGGCGCCGCCCTTCGGGTACGGGGGACATCTGAAGATGCACACCGGCGCGCACGTCTGGTGGACCGAGGGCGGACGCACCCGCAGCGGCGTCATCCGCGAGATCCACCGCGGCAGCGTCAAGCGCGTCTTCGGCAACCAGTGCTGCTCCTGCCGCGGCACGCCGGAGGACAAGGCCCTGCTCATCGAGACCGACGACACCGGCGAGCCCGTGCTCCTCAACGAGTCGCGCTGCCGCCGCGCCCACCCCTGACGCGTTCCGCGTCCGCCGGCCCCGCGCGCCCGACCGGCGCCGGGCCCTTTTTCTCTCCACGCCCTCCGCCCACCCTTCCGACGGAGCCATCCATGGCCAACCTCAAGCTCAACGACCTCAAGGACGTCTACATCGAGGAACTCAAGGACCTCTTCTCCGCCGAGCAGCAGATCTGCAAGGCCCTGCCCAAGATGGCCAAGAGCGCCAGCGAGCCCAGGCTCCGGGACGCTTTCGAGCACCACCTCAAGCAGTCCGAGGAGCAGGCCAAACGCATCGAGCGCCTCTGCGCCGACCTCGCCGTCTCCGCCACCGGGCACAAGTGCCACGGCATGGAGGGCGTGCTCCGCGAGGGCGAGGAGTACTGCACCGCCAAGGGCGACGGCAAGGCCCGGGACGCCGCCCTCATCGCGGCCGCCCAGCGCGTCGAGCACTACGAGATGGCCGGCTACGGCTCCGCCCGCGCCCACGCCCGGACCCTCGGCCTCGACGAGCACGCCCGGGTCCTCCAGGCCACGCTCGACGAGGAGAAGGCCACCGACGCCAAGCTGAACGACCTCGCCTCCGACCTCAACCCCGCCGCCGAGGCCTGAAG
>CAYMFP010000293.1:0-3936 GCA_964389385.1 uncultured Phycisphaeraceae bacterium
CGCAGGCGGACGAACTTCTTGCCCTCGAAGTCCGCCTTGCCGAAGCCGTGCTCGACCATCTTGCGGTGGAGCTCCTCCATGCCGCTGACGAGGTTGTACTGCGGACGGAAGGCCGGGACGAGCTCCCGGAGCCGGTCGAACCTGACGCGGTAGTTCCGCGGGTCCTCGCCGACCTCGCCGGTGAAGACGATCTCCGCGTCCGGGATCAGGCGGCCGACCTGATCGGCGACGTCCTTCACCTGGTAGTTTTCCGTCTCCCAGCCGACGTTGATCGCCCGGTTGTGGATGTTCTCGCGCGGGGCCTCGGCGAAGCAGGTGAAGGCGAGGGCGATGTCGCGGCAGTGCAGCAGCGGGCGCCACGGCGTGCCGTCGCTCTTGATGCGGATCTGCCCGTAGGACAGCGCCGAGCCGAGCAGGTTGTTCACGACGAGGTCGACGCGGAGCATCGGCGAGTGTCCGTAGGCCGTGGCGTTGCGGAGGTAGGCGGGCGTGAAGCCGTCGTCCGCGAGTTCGGCGACGCCCTGCTCGGTCTCGATCTTGCTCTTCGCGTAGGCGGTGAGCGGGTTGAGCGGATCGCTCTCCTCCAGGTCGAGCTTGCTGCCCGCGCCGTACACGGAGCAGGAGCCGCTGAAGAGGAAGCGTCCCACGCCGGCGGCCCTGGCCTTCCTGGCGAGTTCGATCGAGGCGTCGCGGTTCACGCCGAGCGTGATCTGCGGGTCGAGGTCGCCCATCGGGTCGTTGCTGATCGCGGCGAGGTGCATGACGCAGTCGTGCCCGTCGAGGTCCTCGGGCGTGACGTCGCGCACGTCCTTGATGAGTTCCCGGTCCGGGCGGACGAAGGGCTCCCAGGCGCACCCCTCGAACAGGTTCAGGTCGCACCCCGTGACCGTGTGCCCCGCCTGCTTGAGCAGGTCGACGAGGTGCACGCCGATGTAGCCCAGATGCCCGGTGACAAAGAACTTCATGCTCACAATCCTTGCTGCAATGCTCTCACTTCAGGTGTTGCGCGTTGATCTCGTTGATGCGGAGCTGGCACGCCCGGCGGAAGCCGTTGGCGGGCGGGAGGCGCCTGGCCGCCGCCCAAGCGAGCGTGAGCCCCAGCCCGTACCGGCGGATCCGGAACCGCGTCTTGCCGGTCCGGTTCCGCAGGGCCAGCCGGAGCCGCTCGGCGGGGCCGGGCGGGAGCGCCGCCGGGTTGGAGCGGGCGTACCCGCGGGCGGGCATGAGCGGAGCACACACCAGCTCCACCAGCTCGGCCTCGCGCGGCGGCAGGCGCGTGCGCCACTGCTCGGCCAGCCCCGGATCGATCGGTTCGTACGTCGAGCCGAGGTGGAACCCGAGCATCGCCTCGTCGTAAGGCAGCCCCAGGAAGCAGCAGATCCTGCCGAGTTCGCCGGCAGGGTCGCGGAGAAGGTCCTCGTACCGCACGTGCACGATCCGGTCCGGGCCGACGCGGGCCTTCAGCCGCTCGACGCGTTCCTCGGTGCGGAGCCAGATCGGCGCCGCGTGCCAGACCGTCCCCGCCCATCCCATGCCGACGCACGAGCGGGCGACGTCGCGCGGATCGCGCGTGATGTGCACGTACCGGGCGTCCGGCCAGAGTTCCGGCGCCCGGTCGAACCGGGAGTGGATGCACCAGCCGATGTTCGGCTTCGTTGTCCGGCCCGCGAGCTGGCGGGCGAGGTCGCGAACGATCTCCGGATAGCTCCCGAGTTCCTCGCGGGGCGTCAGCTCCTTGGCGAGGAACGCCCGGTGCTGCCGCAGGCGGATGACGTACTCTCGCGGGTCGGGCCACCCCTCGTCCCCGGCCCATTCGACGGCCTCCTCGAACTCCCCGAAAACGGCGATCTGGGGGTGCGAGCCGAGCATGAGCCGCAGCAGCGTCGTGCCCGCGCGGAGCGGCCCGACGACGACGATCGGCGCCCGCAGCTGCGCATCGGCGTCGTCCGACGACGCGCGGCGTTCACGGGCGGCCGCCGCGGGATTCCGGGTCGCTGCGCTCATGCCCTCTCATCCCCCGCGGGCGTCCCCGGAGCGGAAGGGCCGCCATAACGGATCTCCGCCGGCCACGGCGCCTGCGTCCACGGGCCGCCGGCCGCGGCGACCGCGAACGCCGCGTCCAGCGCGGCGAGATCGACCGAGAAGCTCGCGCCCTGCCGGGCCCGCGGGTCGGCCCCCGGGCGATCGAGGGCCAGATCGCCGCGCTGCACCCGCCCGCGCACCCCGACCCAACGCCCCCCCGCGCGGCGCGTCAGGAATCGGTACGCGGTCGAGATGTATCCGGCGCCGAAGAGTTCGATGCACGTGAACGGCTTCCCCGCCGGCTTGACCGGGAGCGGGCCGAGCGCCGCCCCGTGCACGGCGACGATCTCCTCGGCGTCGGCGATGATCTTCATCTGCACCGGCACCGGGTGCTCTTCGGGATACACCGTCGTGAAGCCGCGAGCTTCGAGGTAGCCCCGGACCTCGCCGGCGTTCTCGATGCTCCGCGCGCCGCGCCGGCCGATGAAGATCTTCCGTCCGATCGGTTCGCCCTCCGGGAGCAGCGGGAGGACCCGGCGGGTGTAGAGCTCGGTCGCCAGCGCCCGCGTGTGCTCCCGCCGGGGCGCTTCCACCACCGCGTGCTCGCCGACCACGTCCCCGTCCGTCGCGAGGAGCCGGAACCCGAGGCACGTCCAGATCTGGCGGGCATACCCGGGCGCGTCCGCGGGCACCACCACGCTCGCCTCGTCCGCGGATGCGAGGCCGAGCCCCTCCACCGCCAGCAGCGCCCTCGGCACCTGGTTGAGCAGGATGTGGGCGAAGTTGTGGCTCGTGTCCCACCGGGTGTCGAAGACCACGCCGGACGCCCGGGCCGCCCCGTCCGCCCGCCGACGCAGCGCCGGGCGACGCGGGCCGCGCCAGCACGGCGACGGACCGTGCCGCAGGCTCACCCGCACCTCCGCGGCGGGCAGCCGCAGCGGGGCGAGCAGGATGTGCTCGACCCCGGGCGTCCACGCGTTGACGAGCCGGGTGCTCGCCCCGAGCAGCCAGTCGGGCCCGATGACATCCTCGGGGACCTGGATCACCGAGGACCGCGGCGACATGACGGGCGTCGTCGGCATTGCGGGAGTGGGGGAGGCCTTAGGCGACCGGCGCCGGCGCCGGGGCGGCCGGCTTCGGACGCACGGCCCAGGGCGCCTGCCCCGATTCCCAGAGCTTGTTCAGGTGGTCCTTGTCGCGCTGCGTGTCCATCGGGTGCCAGAACCCGCGGTGCTTGAACATCGCCAGCTGCCCGTCGGCCGCGAGGCGGACGAGCGGCGTCTTCTCCAGCACGCACGACTCCTCCCGGCTCAGGTACCCCAGGAACCCGCGGCGGAAGAAGAAGTACCCCCCGTTGATCCACGAGTCCTCGAAGTCCGGCTTCTCGGCGAACTCCGCGACCCGGTCGCCCTCGAGCCGGATCTCCCCGAACCGGCTCGGCGGGTTCACGCCGAGCACGGTGCCGAGCCGGTCGTGCGAGAGGTGGAAGGCCCACTCGGCCGAGAGGTCCGCGTCGGTCACGCCGTCGCCGTAGGTCACGGCGAAGTGCGGGCTGTCGCCGAGGTACCGCTCGGCGGCGCGGGCGACGCGGGCCCCGGTCATCGTCAGCTCGCCCGTGTAGGCGAGCGTGACCTCCCAGTCGTCGTCGTGGTCGACGCTGTGGACGGTCACCTCGTTCCGCGCGAGCCCGACGGTGAAGTCGCAGTTCATCGCGTGGTAGTTGAGGAAGTAGTCCTTGATCACCTCGCTCTTGTACCCGCAGCAGAGGACGAACCGCCGGAACCCGTGGGCCGCGTACGACCGCATGATGTGCCAGAGGATCGGCCGGTTGCCGACGGAGACCATCGGCTTCGGACGCACGTCGGTCTCCTCGCGCAGCCGCGTGCCGAGCCCGCCGCAGAGGATGAAGACGGG
>CAYMFP010000294.1:0-3922 GCA_964389385.1 uncultured Phycisphaeraceae bacterium
GAGATCATCGAGGCCGATCTCGCCACCTACCGCGACATCGTCCAGCAGAACGAGGCGGTCATCGCCAAGGTTCTCGCCGACGCCGAGGCCGTCCGCGGCCGTATCGCCAGCCTGCAGCGCATCGAGCAGCAGCTCACCGACCTCGCGGACGAACTCAACCGCAACGCGACCGCCCGCCAAGACCTCGAGAACCAGATCACCGATCTCCGGGCCCTCGAGCAGACGCAGAGTTCCGTCAAGGTCAACGTCATCGCTCCCCCCGAGCGGCCCGACCGCCTCGCCTTCCCGCGGCTGCTGCCGGTCGTCGGCGGCACGGCCTTCCTCTGCGTCGGACTCGTCGGCGGGCTGATCTTCCTCCGAGAGGCCATGGACCAGCGTGTCCGCGGCCCCGGAGATATCCGGCTCATCCCCGGCGCCACCCTCATCGGCTTCGTGCCCGACGCGGGCGAGGACCCCGACAGCCCGACGGCCGTCGAAACCGCCTTCCGCGACCGCCCGAGCGGCGCTCTCGCCGAGAGCGTCCGCCAGCTCCGCACCCCCCTGCTCAAGAAGATGGACGCGGGCCCCCACCGCTCGCTCGTAGTCGCCCCGGCCGCCCCGGGCTCCGGCGCCACGGCCCTCGTCTCGAACCTCGCCTTCGCCGCCGCCGCCTCCGGCCGCCGCGTCCTCCTCGTCGACGCCAACTTCCGCCGCCCGGCCCTCCACCGCGCCCTCGGGCTCGGCGAGGCCCCCGGCCTGGCCGACATCCTCGCGGACCGCACCGACGCCGCCAACGCCCTCCAGCACGTCGATGCGTCCATCGACCTGATCTCCGCGGGCTCCGCTGACCTCCGCCTCCCCGAGCGTCTCGGCAGCGACGCGATGCGCCGGCTCCTGGACGACGCCGGGTCCACCTACGACCTCGTCCTCATCGACTGCGCCCCGGCCGTGCTCTCCGGCGACAGCAAGGCCCTCGCCGAGATCGCCGACGCCAGCGCCCTCGTCTGCCGCCCGCGGAGCGAGACGCGCGGCCTGATCGGTCGCCTCGTCGGCGAACTCACCGGCGCCGACGCCGAGTTCCTCGGCGTCGTCGTCAACGCCGTCCAGTCCGAGGCCGGCGGCTATCTGCGCGAGAACATCCGCGCCGCCCACGCCTACTCCGCCGGAAAGTCCTGATCCGCACAACACCGCCCCGCCGGGCGCCGAAGGGCGCTCGGCGGCATTGCCCGGAGGTCCAGTGACAGACGCCGACGCCAGCCCCCTGCTCCCCCCTCCGGGGCGGGCCCTCGTCACGGGAGGCGCCGGCTTCATCGGTTCACACCTGGTGGAGGTGCTCCTGGCGGCCGGGGCCGAGGTGACCGTCGTCGACGACCTCTCGACCGGTCGGGAGAGCAACCTCCAGAGCGCCCGCGCTGCCGGCGGCGATCGCCTCCGCTTCCTCCGCGCCGACCTCCGCGACGCCCTCCCCGACCTCGCCCGGGAGGAACCGTTCGACCAGATCTACCACCTCGCGGCCGCCGTCGGCGTCGACCTCGTCCTCCGCGATCCGGTCGCGGCCATCGAGACCAACGTCGGCCTGACCAGCGAGGTCCTCGCCTTCGCCCGCCCCCGCCGGCCCGGGGCGCCCGGCGCCTCCGTCCTCATCGCCTCCTCCAGCGAGGTCTACGGCAAGCCGAACACGCACGTCTTCAGCGAGAACGACGACGTCCTCTACGGCCCGACGTCCGTCTCCCGCTGGTCCTACGCCGCCTCGAAGGCGATCGACGAATACCTCGCCCTCGGCTACACCGCCACGCGCGGCGTCCCCTGCGTCTGCGTCCGCTTCTTCAACACCGTCGGCCCCCGCCAGGTCGGCGCCTACGGCATGGTCCTCCCCCGCTTCGTCGCCGCGGCGCTCCGCAACGAGCCCATCCGCGTCTTCGGCACCGGCGAGCAGACGCGCTGCTTCTGCGACGTCCGCGACTCCGCCCCCGCCCTCCCGCGCCTCCTCGCCGACCCCGCCCACGCCGGGCGCGTCTTCAACCTCGGCTCCGACCGCCCCATCTCGATCCTCGGCCTCGCCGAGGCCGTCATCCGCACCCTCGGCTCGCGCTCGGAGATCGTCCACGTCCCCTACGAGGACGCCTACCCCGCGGGCTTCGAGGACCTCCGCCACCGCCGACCGGACCTCGAACGCGTCCACCAGGCCATCGGGTTCCGCCCGCGGATCCCCCTCGAGCAGACCATCCGCGACCTCGCGGCCGAGGCCGAAGCCGCCGCGCCCGCGAGCGCCGGGAGACAGCCGGCATGACGCCCTCGCTCCTCAGCCTGGACCAGTCCGCCCGCGGCGACTTCGAGCAACGGCTCGACGCGCTGCGCGACGCCCTCGACCGCGTCCGGGACGAGCACGCCGCGCTGGAGCAGTCCCTCGCCCCCGCCCCGCCCAAGCCCACCTCGATGAGCGTCGTCTCCGGCTACCTCGGCGTGGCCGTCGTCGCCTTCCTCGTCACCCTCCTCGCCACGCCCCTCGTCCGCCGCATGGCGCTCGCCCACGGCATCATCGACCGCCCCTCCGATCCGCGCAAGGTCCACCGCGTCCCCGTCGCCTACCTCGGCGGCGTCGCCGTCTTCCTCGGCATGGCCGCCGGCATCCTGACAAGCTACCTCGCCGTGGTGCAGCCCTGGCTCGTCTCGTTCCACTCCTCGCGGTTCGCCGAATCCACCGGGTTCCCGGACCTCGTCCCCCTCTCCGTCGTCGCGGGCATGACCGTCATCATGCTCGTCGGGCTCTGGGACGACGTCTTCTCCATCAGCCCCCGCGTCAAGATCGGCGGGCAGCTCCTCGCCGCCGCGATGCTCGCCTACCAGGACGTCGGCGTCCGCCTCGCCGAGGGGCTCGTCCTCCCCATCGTCCGCAACCTCGACATCCCCACCCTCTTCGTCTCCCGCACGGGAACTCTCCAGGCCCTCACCCAGAGCCAGGTCTCCGCCCTCCCCGCCGCCGAGTGGGAGGCCCTGCGCTCCTCGTTCCGCGAGACCGTCGGCTTCGTCGCCCAGCTCCCGATGGACCTGCCCATGCTCGGCAGTTCCATCGAGATCGACCTCCTCTACTGGGTCGGCACCGCCATCATCGGGCTCGCCGTCGTCAGCGCCTGCAACGCCTCCAACCTCATCGACGGGCTCGACGGGCTGCTCAGCGGCACGACCGCGATCTGCGCCGCCGGCCTGCTCATCGTCGCGGCCGGGCTCGCCGTCGTCGACGACGGGCCGCGCGACGCCCAGCGCATCGTCCTCTGCCTCGCCCTCCTCGGCGCCTGCCTCGGCTTCCTCCCCCACAACTTCAACCCCGCCACCATCTTCCTCGGCGACGCCGGCTCGCTCCTCCTCGGCTTCATGACCATCGTCGTCGTCCTCACCCTCGGCGACACCGGAAAGACGTACCTCGTCCTCGCCGGGCTCGTCATCTACGGCCTGCCCATCACGGACACCGCCCTCGCCATCGTCCGCCGCAAGATGGCCGGCGTCTCCATGTCCGCCCCCGACTCCAACCACCTCCACCACATGCTCAAGCGAGCCTTCGGCGTCAAGGGCGCCGTCCTCTGCATGTACGCCATCGCCGCCGGCTTCGCCGTCCTCGGCGTCCTCCTCACCACCACCGGCTCCCGCCTCGTCTACGCCCTCACCCTGGTCTTCGCCGCCTACATCGGCGTCTCCGCCATCAAAATCGCCCGGCGCGAGCAGATCGACCGCCAGGCCGCCGAGTGCGAGGCCCGCCGCACGTCCCGCCACGCCGCCCGCGAGCCCGGGGCTCCCGCCACCCAGCAACCCGCCGCCGAAGCTCCGCAGCCCGAAACCGCCGGCGCCGCCTGACCCCCTCCCCAGCCGCGCCCCCGCTGCCCCCCGCCCATCTGAGATCTGTCATCTCCGCGGAAGGACCAGGTGCGCGCGCCCATGCCCCCGAGGC
>CAYMFP010000295.1:0-3911 GCA_964389385.1 uncultured Phycisphaeraceae bacterium
GTAAAGCCCGCGTCGGGCGGCGGCCGAGGAGACGCGGATGGAACTCGACGAAGCGCTCCGGCAGATCGCCGATATCCGCCGGCAGATGGCCCGGGCCGACACGTTCCGCGGCTATCGGTCCCTGACGGTGGCGCTCTCCGGCGTCGCGGGGCTCGCGGCCGCCGTGGTCCAGCCGTGCGTGACCGCTTTGCCGCAGAGCGAGCCGGGGCGGTATCTCGGTCTGTGGGTCGGGGTGGCCGCCGCGAGCCTGGGCGTGGCGGGGGCGGAGCTGGGCTGGCGGGCGCGGCGGGGCGGTTCGCGGCTCGTGCTCGAGCACACGCTCTTCGCCGTCGAGCAGTTCCTGCCCTGCGTGGTGGTGGGGGCACTGCTCACCCTCTGCGTCTTCTGCGCCGCGCCGGGGGTTCTGTGGATGCTGCCCGGCCTGTGGGCGATGGTGTACGCGCTGGGCATCTTCGCCTCGTGCCGGCTGCTGCCCCGGCCGGTCTTCTGGGTCGGGGCGTACTACACGCTCTGCGGCTGCGGATGCCTGCTGTGGGGCAGGGGCGAGCACGCGCTCTCGCCCTGGCTGATGGGCGTCACCTTCGGCGGCGGGCAGCTGCTCGGCGCCGCCGTGCTGTACTGGACCCTGGAGCGACCCCATGCCGCCGCGACGGACGAGTGACCGCTCCGGGGGCGGCGAGCCCCCCGCACGCGAGGGGCGTTTCTCCTACGAGGGCCTCGACCGCGTCGTGCACGAGAAGGCGCGGCTGGGCATCATGGCCTCCCTCGCGGCCAACGCGGGCGGGCTGCTGTTCAACGACCTGAAGCGGCTCTGCGCCCTCACCGACGGCAACCTCAGCCGGCACCTCGCGGTGCTGAGCGAGGCGGGCCTCGTGGAGGACCTCAAGGACACGGCTGGCGCCCGGCCGCAGACCCTGTACCGACTCACGCCCGGCGGGCGGCGCCGTTTCGCCGAGTACATCGGCGTGCTGGAGCGGGTCGTGGCCGATGCGCAGGCGGACGCGCGGGCCGGCGCTCACCCGGGCGATGCGGACGCACGCTCGACGGCGTGAACAATTTTGTTCTGCCCATGAACTTTGCAGTGCAAAGTACGAAAGAGGAACGGCCGCTCGGCCGTGCCGGTCTCCTCCGGGTCGCTCTTCTCGGCGTGCCCGTCCCGATCGAAAGGCGCTCACCATGCGACCGAACCCCTCCGCCGCCGGGCCCGTGACGCCCCGGCGTCGCGCCGCCGCGCTCGCCGCCGTCCTCCTGCTCGCCGGCTCGCCGGCCGTGGCGCAGCCCGCGGCCGCCGGGACCGAACCCGCGGACAGGGCCGCCGAGATCGACGCGATCTTCAGCTGGGCCGCGCCGGATGCGCCCGGATGCGCCGTCGCCGTCGCCCGCGAGGGCAAGGTCGTCCTCGAGCGCACGCACGGGCTCGCGGACCTCGAGCGGGGGACGCCCATCGGCCCCGACACGCTCTTCGACGCCGGCTCGGTCGTCAAGCAGTTCGTCGCCGCGGCGGTCCTCCTGCTCGTCGACGAGGGGCGTCTCTCCCTCGACGGCGACATCCGCGCGCACCTCCCGGAACTGCCCGACTACGGGCACAAGGTCACGATCGATCACCTCCTGACCCACACGAGCGGCCTCCGCGACTGGACCGCGCTGCTGATGTTCTCGGATGAGGACGAGGACGCCATGTCCGCGATCCTGCGCCAGCGCGGCCTCAACTTCCCGCCGGGCGAGGAATGGTCCTACTCGAACAGCGGATACGTCCTGCTCAAGGAACTCATCGCCCGCGCCGCCGGCGTGCCGTTCTCGCGGTTCGCGGACGAGCGTCTGTTCAAGCCCCTCGGGATGTCCCGCACGCGCTACGAGGACGAGCCGCGCCCCGGCGTCGACAACCTCGCCCTCGCCTACGAGAAGAGGGGCGATCGGTGGGAACAGGACATGATGCTCGGGAAGGAACGCGGCGGCGGCGCCCTGCTCACCACGGCGCCCGACCTCCTGCTCTGGAACGAGGCGATCGAGAACGCCGCCCTCGGCGCCTTCGTCACCGAGAAGCTCCAGGAGCCGGCCAGGCTGAACAACGGGCGTGAACTCGGCTACGCCCGCGGCCTGTTCCTCGATGAGAACCCCGGCGGGCGCGTCATCTGGCACTCCGGCAGCGCCGGCGCGTACAAGGCGATGCTCGCCCGCTTCCCGGAGCAGCGCCTCTCGATCGCGATCCTCTCGAACGCGGGGGACACCGCCCAGCGCACGCTCTCCGCCCGCCGCCTCTACGACGTCTTCGTCCCCGGCGTGCGCGAGGCCGCGGGCGAGCCCGCCGACGAGGGCGTGAGCGTGCCCGCCGACCAGCTCGCCGCCCGAGCCGGGCTCTTCCTCAGCGACGCCGCCCGCCCGCTGCGCCTCGGCGTCGAGGAGGGCCGGCTCCGCGTGCTCGGCGGGCCCGTGCTCGTCGCGGAGAGCCCGGACCGCTTCCGCAACCCCGAGGCGGAGGTGGGGTTCCTGTCGGGCGACCGGTTCGAGCTGCGGTTCCTCTCCCCCGACGAGTTCGACCTGATCTCCATGGAGGGCGAGGCCACCCGCTACCGCCGCGCCCGGCCGGGCGATCCCGCGCCCGAGAGCCTGCAGGCGTTCGCCGGCCGCTACGAGAGCCGGGACCTGAACGCCGTCCTCGAGATCGCGCCCGGCGACGACGGCCTCGTCGTCCGTCTCAATGACTCGCCTCCCTTCGCGTTCCCCGCCGTCGCCCCGGACACGTTCCTGCGGGGCATGATGACGCTCCGCTTCCGCCGCGACGGCGACGGGAGCGTCGCTGGGCTCCTCTACAACAACCCCGTGCTCCGCGACGTCGCCTTCACCCCGCTGCCCCGCGAGGAGTGAACCCTCGCCCGCTCTCCGGACCTCCACACCCGGGGCGGCGCCTTCCTCGCCGGGAGCGCTGCCCCTTCCTCCCCGGGCCTCGGCGGCCGCACCGATCGCCGCGAGCCGATCCGCGAGGGCCGCGGCGGGGGGCGCCGGCGGACAACCGGCGTTGACGGAGGCGGTATGCTGGGCGGGGAGCGTCGGAGGAGGGGGCCCGGTGCTCCGTTGGGAGGAATGCTGGCATGGCGCAGGTTGTGGAGCAGACGCCCGAGGCCGTGAAGGCTCGGTGCGAGGACTTCCGCAGGACGTTCGCGGAACTCAAGGCCGAGGTCGGCAAGGTCATGGTCGGGCAGGACGCGGTGGTGGACGGGGTGCTCACCACCCTGTTCGCGGGCGGCAACGTCCTGCTCGAGGGCGTCCCCGGGCTCGGCAAGACGCTGCTTGTGCGCACGCTGGCGACGGCCCTGAGCCTGCCGTTCAGCCGCATCCAGTTCACGCCGGACCTCATGCCGGCGGATGTGATCGGGACGAACATCGTCAGCGAGGACCCGGAGACCGGGCGTCGGCGGTTCGAGTTCAGCCGGGGCCCGATCTTCGCCCAGGTCGTGTTGGCCGACGAGATCAACCGGGCGACGCCCAAGACCCAGTCCGCCCTGCTCGAGGCGATGCAGGAGCGGAGCGTGACGGTGGGGGGGCGGAGCTACCCGCTCGAGAAGCCGTTCCTGGTGCTCGCGACGCAGAACCCGATCGAGCAGGAGGGGACGTACCCGCTCCCGGAGGCGCAGCTCGACCGGTTCATGCTGGAGCTGCGGATCGGGTATCCGACTCGTGAGGAAGAGGAGCGCGTCGCGCTGCAGACGACCGGTGCGGCGGCGCCCGAGATCCAGCCGGTCCTGAACGGGTCCGAGCTGGTCGAGCTCCAGGGTCTGATCCGCCGGGTTCCTGCAGCGCCTTCGCTGGTCGGGTATGCGGTCCGTCTGGCGCGTGCGACGCGTCCGGAGGACGCGGAATCGCCGCCTCTGACACGCCAGTATGTGAGTTGGGGCGCCGGTCCTCGAGCCTCG
>CAYMFP010000296.1:0-3907 GCA_964389385.1 uncultured Phycisphaeraceae bacterium
CGCGGGGAAGGGGTGGCGGCCGTACCCGTTCCAGGAGGAGGCGTGGGCGGCGTATGCGCGGGGGGCGTCGGGGCTGATCCACGTGCCGACGGGGGCGGGGAAGACGTACGCGGCGTACATCGGGGCGCTGGCGGAGGTCTTGGACGAGGTCGCTGCGGGGGGAGGAGGAAAGAAAGAGGGCGGGGGGGGCACGGGCGGGGCGCCCCGTCCCTCGGTGCCGCTCGGAGTGGGAGGGGGCGGAGGGGGGCTGCGGATCCTGTACGTGACGCCGCTGCGGGCGGTGTCGCGGGACATCGAGCTGGCGCTGAAGGCGCCGGTGCGGGATCTGGGGGTGCTGGCGGAGACCGCGCGGGAGGAGCGGAAGGCGGGGCGGGTGACGGTGGAGAGCCGGACGGGGGACACGTCGTCGTCGGTGCGGACGCGGCAGCGGGAGCGGCTGCCGACGGTGCTGATCACGACGCCGGAGTCGCTGACGCTGCTGCTGACGCGGGAGGACGCGGCCGAGAAGTTCGCGGGCCTGCGGTGCGTGATCTGCGACGAGTGGCACGAGCTGCTGAGCAGCAAGCGGGGGACGCAGGTGGAGCTGGCGCTGGCGCGGCTGCGGCGGTTCGCGCCCGGCGTCCGGACGTGGGCGCTGAGCGCGACGATCGCGAACCTGGAGGAGGCGGGCCGCGCCGCCGTCGGCGTCGGGAAATGGGCAGATGGCAGATCGGAGGGAAAAGGGGAGGACGCGGGCGGGACGCCCGTGCCACGAGGGAGCGGGGGCAGGGGAGGGGTGGGGGAGCCGGTGATCGTGTCGGGGGAGATCGATCGGCCGGTGGTGATCGAGACGCTGCTGCCGCGGGCGGGGGATCCGTTCCCGTGGGCGGGGCACCTGGGGCTGTCGATGCTGCCGCGGGTGATCGAGGCGATCGATCCGAGCCACTCGACGCTGATCTTCGTGAACACGCGGTCGCAGTCGGAGATGTGGTTCCACGCGTTGCAGGCCGCGAAGCCGGAGTGGTTCCCGATCCTGGGGCTGCACCACGGGTCGATCGACCGGGAGGAGCGGGAGCGGGTGGAGGCGGGGCTGAAGGACGGGTCGGTGAAGATCGTGGTGGCGACGAGTTCGCTGGACCTGGGCGTGGACTTCGCGCCGGTGGAGCGGGTGTTCCAGATCGGCTCGCCGAAGGGGATCGCGCGGCTGATGCAGCGTGCGGGGCGGGCGAGCCACCGTCCGGGGGAGCGGTGCCACATCGTGTGCGTGCCGACGCACGCGCTGGAGATGCTGGAGGTGGCGGCCGTGCGGCGGGCGGTGGAGATGGGGTTCGTGGAGTCGCGGACGAGCGAGAGCCGGCCGCTGGACGTGCTGGCGCAGCACCTGGTGACGGTGGGGCTGGGGGGCGGGTTCGACGCGGAGGAGCTGTTCGAGGAGGTGCGGACGACGAACGCGTACCGGGATCTGACGCGGGAGGAGTTCGAGTGGACGCTCTCCCTGGTGCGCGAGGGGGGCGGGACGCTGCGGGCGTACCCGGAGTACCACCGCGTGGTCCCGCGGGACGGGACGGGCGTCTACACCGTGCCGGACAAGAAGATCGCGCAGCTCCACCGGCTGAACGTGGGGACGATCACGGGCGACGCGACGATGGACCTGCGGTACGTGAGCGGGAAGCGGATCGGTTCGATCGAGGAGAACTTCATCGGGAACCTGCGGGTGGGCGAGCGGTTCTACTTCGCGGGGAAGGTGCTCGAGTACGTGCGTCAGCGCGACCTCACGGCGTACGTGAAGCCGAGCAGCGGGCAGACGAAGCTGACGCCGATCTGGAGCGGGACGCGGCTGCCGATCACGGAGTCGCTGGCCGACGGGGTGCGGCACGTGCTGGAGGAGGCGGGGGCGGACGCGGGCCGCGGGGAGAGCGGGTACCCGGAGGTGCGGGCGTTCGCCCCGTTCGTCCGGGCGCAGCTGCGGCACAGCGTGGTGCCGCGGGCGGGGGAGACGCTGGTGGAGATCGCGGAGACGCGGGACGGGCGGCACCTGTTCGTGTACCCGTTCGAGGGGCGGCTGGTGCACGGGGGGATCGCGGCGGTCGCGGCGCTGCGGATCGGGCGCCTGCGCGGGGCGACGTTCACGCTGAGTTCGAACGACTACGGGTTCGAGCTGCTGACCGGGAAGGGGTTCCCGTTCGAGGAGGTGCTGAGCGGGGAGCTGTTCACGGAGGAGAACCTGGCGGAGGACGCGGTGGAGAGCGTGAACATGTCGCTGCTGGCGCGGCAGCAGTTCCGGGAGATCGCGCGGATCTCGGGGCTGGTGTTCCAGACGTACCCCGGCGCGCCGCGGTCGGCGCGGCAGCTGCAGAGCCGGGCGGGGCTGCTGTTCGACGTGTTCCAGGAGTTCGACCCGGAGAACCTGCTGCTGCACCAGGCGCGGCGGGAGGTGCTGGAGAAGCAGTTCGAGGCCTCGCGGCTGGCCCGCACGATGCGGCGGCTGCGGACGCAGCCGATGCGGATCGTGGAGACGAAGCGGCCGACGCCGCTGAGCCTCCCGCTGATCGTCGAGCGGATCGGCGGGCGGCTGAGCAGCGAGGGTTTGCTGGACCGGATCGCGAAGATGCGGAAGGGGTGGGAGTGAGGGGGGAATCGGGAGGGCGGCACGGAGGGCGACCCGGCGGCAAGGAGTCGGCGACATGGCGTTACGGATGGCGCAGATGATGATGGTCGAACTCGGCGGCGAGGAACTGGCGTTGCTGCCGGAGCGGGCGGCGTGGTGGGGGGCGGCGCGGACGCTGATCGCGGCCGATCTGCACTGGGGGAAGTCCGAGGCGTTCCGGGCCGGGGGCGTGCCGATCCCGCGGGGCGTGCAGGGGGAGCAGCTCGCGCGGCTGGACGGGCTGATCGAGCGGTGGCGCCCGGAGCGGGTGCTGGTGGTGGGGGATCTGCTGCATGCGCCGGCCGGGCTGACCGGGGATCTGATCGAGCGTGTCGCGGCGTGGCGGGCGAGCCACGCGGGCGGGCCGCGGCTGGCGCTGGTGCCGGGGAACCACGACCGGCGGCTGGACGCCGTCGCGGAGCGGTGGGGGATCGAGGTGCTGGAGGAGGGGCACCGCGAGGGGGGGCTGCGGTTCTGCCACGAGCCGTGCGGCCGGGTGCACGAGGGGGGGTACACGGTCGCGGGGCACGTGCATCCGGCGGTGACGATCTCGGGCGGCGGGGACGCGGTGAAGCTGCCGTGCTTCCACGCGACGCGGGCGTGCCTGACGCTGCCGGCGTTCAGCCGGTTCACGGGCGGGGTGAGCGTGCGGCGGGGGCCCGGTGACCGGGTGTTCGCGATCGCGGAGGGGCACGTGCTCGAGGTGTGAGCGGCGGGGCGGACGCCCGCGCGGGTTTCGGGGAAGATGCGGGCATGCCGACGCCTCGGTTCGAAGATCACCGGGAGCACTGCGACCGCGTCCGCGAGGCGGTGCTCGAGGCCGTGCGGCCGGAGCGGGCGCTGCGCGAGCACTGGCCGGCGGACCTGCCGGAGCGGGTGTTCCTGATCGCCGTGGGCAAGGCGGCGCACACGATGCTGCCGGTGGGCGTGGAGCTGTTGGGGGAGCGGCTGGCGGGCGGGATCGCGGTGGTGCTGCCGGAGGCGGCGGAGGTGGCGGCGCAGGTCTCGGACCGGGTGGAGGTCTGCCCGGGCGCGCACCCGCTCCCGGACGAACGGAACCTGCGGGCGGCGGAGGCTCTGGAGGCGTTCTGCGACGGGCTGCCGGGGGGAGCGGGGGTGGTGGTGCTGCTGTCGGGGGGCGGGAGCGCGATGCTGACGGCGCCGGCGGCGGGGGTGTCGCTGGAGGACGTGCGGCGGGCGACGGAGGCGCTCAACGCGGGCGGGGCGGACATCGCGCAGCTCAACGCGGTGCGCAAGCACATCGACCGGCTGAAGGGGGGA
>CAYMFP010000297.1:0-3901 GCA_964389385.1 uncultured Phycisphaeraceae bacterium
GGGGGGGGGCGCGCCCGCCGGGGGGGGGCCCTGGCGGGGCGGGGGCGTTTGAGCCCGTCGCCGTGCTGGCGGCGTGGGCGCGGCTGGAGTGGGCGTGGGCGGCGCTGTGGGCCGCGTCGGCGGTCGTGGTGTTCAGCGGCGTGTGGGTGAGCGGCTCCGAGTTCATGCTGCTGGCGATGGTCGGGGCGGCGGTGGCGTGCGGCTGGGCCTTCCGTGCGGCCGTGGCGCTCATGGTGCTGTGCGGGCGCCGCGGCTCGGGGTGGGCCTGGGCGCGGTTCCTCTGCGGGTGGGTCTTCACCGGTCTCTGCCTGCTCGCGGGGGTCTGGTCGTGGCGGAGCGAGGCGGACCTGCTGCGGCGTCTGGAGTGGTCGGAGGGGGCGTTGCTCCGGGCCGCGGAGGGCGTGCGGGACGGGTCGCGCCCGAACCCGCGGTGGGCGGGGCTGTTCGGGATCGAGGGCGCGTGGGCGGACGGGCGGGGGGTGGTGTATCTGCGGATGGGGCGGGCGCAGCTCCTGCACGCTCCGGACGGGCCGACGCCGGAGGAGCCGGACAGCGCGTCGTTCCCGGAGGCGACCGTGACGCCGATTTGGGGGCCGTGGTACCGGAGAACGCCGTTCTGGTGAGAGGACGCACGGGTTATGCTGGGGGCATGGGCGACGCGAGCGATCGGCGGATGCCGCGGGCGATGTGGGCGTGGTGGTGGGCGGAGGCGGGCCTGGCGTGCGCGTGGGGGGCGGCGGCGCTCTGGGGGTTGAGCGACGTGGCGCCGGGGCTGGGGGTGACGGTCGTCGTCGCGGCGGGCGGGCTCGCGCTGGCGGCGAGCGCGGCCGTGCGGCTGGCGTGCCTCTTCGGGCTGGCGCTGCGGCTGGACCTGCGGTTCCGGCGGGCCGCGTGGTCGCTGGCGCTGTGGCCGGTGACGGCGTGCATCGGGCTGGGGGGCGTGCTCGCGGCGGCGAGCGACGCGGACCTGCGTCTGCGGGTGTGGGCGAGCGAGAGGGAGCTGCGCGACGCCGCGGCCGACGCGCTCGCCATGGGGGGTGCTCCGGGACACGGCTCGGGCGCCCGGCGGATCGGGCTGTTCCGGGTGGAGGACGTGGACGCGGGGGAGGGCTGGGTGCGGTTCCGGACGGGGGCGAACCTGATCGATCCGTACGGGCTGTACTACGCGCCGGACGGGCCGCCCGAGGATCGGGCGTGGCTGGAGGAGACGCGGCACGTGCGCGGGCCGTGGTGGGCGTTCGAGGAGCACTGACGAGGGGGGTGGAGAGGCGGCGGAGAGGTGGGGGCGCCCGCTCGTGGGCTCAGCGCGGGCGGTGGGCGAGGCGTTCGACGACGGCGAGGAGTTCGGCGGGCTCGACGGGCTTGGTGACGTGGGCGTCGAAGCCGGCGCGGAGGGCGCGGGTGCGGTCCTCGCTGCGGGCGAAGGCGGTGAGGGCGGCGGCGGGGAGTCGCCGGAGGTGCGGGGCGTCGGAGGAGCGGAGGGTCTGGATGAGTTCGTAGCCGTCGCGCCCGGGCATGCCGATGTCGCTGATGAGGAGGCGGACGCGTCCGCCGCGGAGCTTGTCGAGGGCGTCGGCGACGGAGGCGGCGGTGAGGACGGCGGCGCCGCAGTCCTCGAGGATGCGCTTGACGATGTCGCGGGAGTCGGGCTCGTCGTCGACGACGAGGACGCAGAGCCCGCGGAGTTCGGGCGGCTCGTGTTCGGGGAGCGTCGGCGGGGGCGCCGCGGGGTGGCGGCGTTCGGGGCTGCTCTCGCGGACGGCGGCGAGGGGGAGGACGACGGTGAAGGTGGAGCCGCGGCCTTCCCCCTCGCTCATGGCGCTGACCTGCCCGTTGTGCATCTCGACGAGCTGCTTGACGATGGAGAGGCCGAGGCCGAGGCCGCTGAACTGGCGGGTGGTGGAGGCGTCGGCCTGGCGGAAGCGGTCGAAGACGTGCGGGAGGAACTCGGGCTTCATGCCGACGCCGGTGTCGGCGACGGTGAGTTCGACGTGGGAGTTGACGCGCCGGAGGAGGACCCGGACCCGGCCGCCCCGGGGCGTGAACTTGATGGCGTTGGTGAGCAGGTTCCAGACGACCTGCTGGAGGCGCCCGGGGTCGCCGAAGATCGGCCCGGCGCCGGGGTCGGCGAGGCGTTCGAGGCGGACGCCCTTGGCCTCGGCGGTGGGGCGGACGGTCTCGACGGCCTCGCCGACGACGGCGTCGAGGTCGATCTGCTGGACGTCGAGCCGGACCTTGCCGGAGATGATGCGGCTCATGTCGAGGAGGTCCTCGACGAGCTGCTTCTGCGCGCGGGCGTTGCGGGCGATGACGTCGATGGCCTTGGCCTGGTCGGCCGGGGAGAGCGTGCCCTTCTGGAGGAGCTGCGCCCACCCGGTGATGGCGTTGAGCGGGGTGCGGAGTTCGTGCCCGAGGGTGGCGAGGAACTCGTCCTTCATGCGCCCGGCCTGCTCGGCGGCGGCGCGGGCGGCGCGCTCGGCGTCCAGGAGTTCCTCCCGGGCGCGCTCGATGCGCTTGCGCTCGGTGAGGTCCTGCATGGCGCCGAGCATGCGGACGCCGCGGCCCTCGGCGTCGCGGAGGACGAAGCCGCGGTCGAAGATGTCGGCGTAGGCGCCGTCGGCGCGGCGGAAGCGGTACTCGTCCTGCCACTGCTCGCGGGCGGGGTCGTCGATGACGGCGTGGATGCCGCGCTCGACGCGGGCGCGGTCGTCGGGGTGGATGTTGCCGAGCCACCAGTCGGCCGAGGGCCCCACGGCGTCCGGCGCGTGCCCGAAGATGTCGGCGAGGGCCTCGTTCCACGCGACGCTGCCGGTCACGAGGTTCCAGTCCCAGACGGCGTCGTTGGTGGCGCGGGTGGCGAGGCGGAAGCGCTCCTCGCTCTCGCGGAGGGCGTGCTCGGCGAGCTTGCGGTCGTGGATCTCGGTGTTCGTGCCGTACCAGCGGACGATGGCGCCGCGGGCGTCGCGGACGGGCAGGGCGCGGGCGAGGTGCCAGCGGTAGACGCCGTCGCGGCGGCGGAGGGGGTACTCGAGCTCGTACGGCTCGCCTGTGCGGAGGGCGGCGTTCCAGGCCTCGATCACGCGCGGGAGGCGCTCGGGCAGGTGCGCGTGGCGCCAGCTCTCGAAGCCGACCTCGCCCTCGGGGATGCCGGTGTACTCGTACCAGCGGCGGTTGAAGTAGTCGACGTGCCCATCCGGCGTGGCGGTGAAGACGATCTGGGGCATCGCGTCGGCGAGCTGCCGGAAGCGCAGCTCGCTGGCGCGGAGGGCCTCCTGGGCGTGGTGCGCCTCGGTGACGTCGGCGAGCGTGCCGACGAGAGAGGTCGCCTCGCCGGCGTCCGCGTCGAAGTTGGCCCTGCCGCGCGACTGCACCCAGCGGACGGAGCCGTCGGGCTGGAAGACGCGGTACTCCGTGAAATAGGGGCGGGGGTCGGCCGGATCGGCGGCGCCGCGGACGCCGGCGTCCAGCTTCGGGCGGTCGTCCGGGTGCACGAGGCCCATCGCGACCTCGTAGTCGATCTCCTCGTCGCCGACGCCGAGGATGGCGCGGACGCGGTCGTCGAGGGCGACGCGCCCGGTCCGCAGGTCGAGCCGCCACCAGCCGAGCTGCGCGGCGTCGAGGGCGAGGCGCTGGTTCTCGGCGAGGCGTTCGATCTCCGCGGCGAACTCGCGCTCGAGGCGCTCGGCCTCGCGGCGCTCGGTCAGGTCGCGCACGATCTTGGCGAAGCCGAGGAGCGCGCCGCGGTCGTCGCGGATCGGGCTGATCGCCCCGCTCGCGAAGAAGCGGCGTCCGTCCTTGCGGACGCGCCAGCGCTCCACCTCCGCCCGCCCCTCGCGGAGGGCCCGCTCGCGCTCCTTGGCGGGGACGCCGCCGGCGGCGTCCTCGGGCGTCCAGAGGACGG
>CAYMFP010000298.1:0-3611 GCA_964389385.1 uncultured Phycisphaeraceae bacterium
TTCCTGCGCAACCACGACGAGCTCACGCTCGAGATGGTCACGGACGAGGAGCGCGACTACATGTACCGCTCCTACGCCCACGACCGCAAGGCCCGCATCAACCTCGGCATCCGCCGCCGCCTCGCCCCCCTGCTCGACAACGACCGCAAGAAGATCGAGCTCATGAACGGGCTGCTCTTCAGCCTCCCCGGCTCGCCCGTCCTCTACTACGGCGACGAGATCGGCATGGGCGACAACCACTTCCTCGGCGACCGCGACGGCGTCCGCACGCCCATGCAGTGGAACGGCGACCGCAACGCCGGCTTCAGCCGCGCCAACCCCCAGAAGCTCTACCTCCCCGTCATCATCGACCCCCAGCACCACTACGAGACCGTCAACGTCGAGAGCCAGCAGGAGAACGTCTCCAGCCTCCTCTGGTGGATGCGCCGGCTCATCGCCCTCCGCAAGGGCTACCCCGCCTTCGCCCGCGGCTCCCTCACCTTCCTCCAGCCCGACAACGGCAAGGTCCTCGCCTACATCCGCGAGCTGGACCTCGGCGACGGCGAGGTCCAGCGCCTCCTGGTCGTCGCCAACCTCTCCCGCTACTCCCAGCCCTGCGAGCTCGACCTCTCCCACCTCGCCGGGACCACGCCCGTCGAGATGTTCGGCGCCATCCGCTTCCCGAAGATCGGCGAGCTGCCCTACTTCCTCACCCTCGGCCCCCACCAGTTCAACTGGTTCCTCCTCGAGCCCGGCGAGCAGCACGCCCACGCCGACGCCCGCGTGCGCCAGCCCGACCGCCGCGTCGAACTCCCCGGCGAGGACCACGAAACCTGGCCGCTCTCCCCCCAGGGACGCCGCTGGCTCGAGCGCCGCTACCGCGCCCTGCTCCCCGCCAAGCGCTGGTTCGCCGGCAAGGCCCGCACCGTCCGCTCCGTGCGCATCGCCGACGCCCTCCGCCTCCCGGAGCGCGACCCCGCCCTGCGCGTCCGCGCCTACATCCTCCTCCTCTCCGTGGACTACACCGAGGGCGACGAGGACCGCTACCAGGTCGCCGTCGCCGTCGTCCCCCCCGAGCGCGTCGCGATGACCGACGACAGCCCCGGCGTCCTCGCCGAGCTCGTCGACCCCGACACCGACGCCCGACGCCTCGTCGTCGAGGGCGCCCTGGAGGCCGAGACGCCCAAGATGCTCCTGGAGACCCTCGTCCGCCGCCGCCGCCCGCGCGGCCTCGCCGGCGAGCGGGGCGAACTCGAGCCCTCGCCCACCCCCGCCCTGCCCGAACTCATCGGCGACCACCGCGAGCTCGAGCCCGCCCTCGGCTCGGCCGAGCAGTCGAACACCTCCATCGTCTTCGGCCGCCCCGAGACCGGCAACCGCGCGATCCTCAAGCTCTTCCGCAGGCTCGACGCCGGCCGCAACCCCGACGCCGAGGTCCTCGCCCACCTCACCCGCGTCGGCTTCCGGCACATCCCGCGCCTCGGCGGCTCCCTCGAGTACCGCCAGAACGGCGACGTCCTCACCCTCGCCGTCCTCCAGGAGTTCGTCCCCAACGAGGGCGACGCCTGGCGCCACACCCTCGACCACGTCGCCCGCTTCCTCGACCGCGTCGTCCCCAAGGCCGCCGAGGGCGACCCGCCGAAGACCCCCGGCGGGCACCTGCTCGCCCGCGCCCGCCTCGAACTCCCCGAGGAGCTGGGCGACTACCTCCACCACCCCTACGAGGAGGCGAAGCTCCTCGGCCGCCGCACCTGCGAGATGCACCTCGCCCTCGCCGACGACCGCGGCGACCCCGACTTCGCGCCCGAACCCTTCAGCCAACTCTACCAGCGCTCCCTCTACCAGTCCCTCCAGAGCCGCGCCAAGCGCACCCTCAAGCTCCTCCGCCGCCAGGAGCCCAGGCTCGAGGAGCACCTGCGCCCCGAGGCCCGCGAGGTGCTCGACGCCTCCGAGGCCCTCCTCGAACGCCTCCGGCGGGTCACCCGCAAGAAGCTCGAGGCCCTCCGCATCCGCTGCCACGGCGACTACCACCTCGGCCAGGTCCTCTGGACCGGGCGCGACTTCGTCATCATCGACTTCGAGGGCGAGCCCGCACGCCCCCTCTCCGAGCGCCGCCTCAAACGCTCCCCCATGTCCGACGTCGCCGGCATGCTCCGCTCCTACCACTACGCCGCCTTCACCGGCCTCTCCGACGCCGCTTCCCGCGGGCTCGTCGTCCCGGCCGCCGTCGAGCGCGATCGCCTCGAGGCCTGGGCCGCGCTCTGGCAGGGCTGGGTCTCCGCCGGCTTCCTCCGCGGCTACCTCGGGGCCGCCCGCGGGGCGGGGGCCCCGTTCGTCCCCCCCGACGAGAACGACCTCGGGCTCATGCTCGACGCCTGGCAGCTCGACAAGGCCCTCTACGAGATCGCCTACGAACTCAACAACCGCCCCGCCTGGGTCGGCATCCCCCTCCGCGGCGTTCTCGACATCCTCCACGCCGACCCCGAACCCCCGACGACATAGCCTTGCCCGGTCCGAACCCCGACCGTCTCGGCCACCCCGCGAGCCCCGCCATGCCCACCGCCACCGCCGACCGCACCGAGATCCACCCGGACACCGGATCGCTCCTCACCGACGACGACCTCTTCCTCTTCAACGAGGGCACCCACTACCGCCTCTACGAGAAGCTCGGCGCCCGCCCCGCCAGCCGCGGCGGCGAGCGCGGCGTCTACTTCGCCGTCTGGGCCCCCAACGCCAACCACGTCTCCGTCGTCGGCGACTTCAACGGCTGGCAGAAGGGCCGCCACCCCCTCCGCGTCCGCGGCAGCTCCGGCATCTGGGAGGGCTTCATCCCCGGCGTCGGCGCCGGCGAACGCTACAAGTACCACATCGGCTCCCACCACCAGGGCTACACCGTCGACAAGGCCGACCCCTTCGGCTTCTTCCACGAGGTGCCCCCCAAGACCGCCTCCATCGTCCACGACCTCCGCCACGCCTGGGGCGACGCCGAGTGGATGGCCCGCCGCGCCGAGGCCAACCGCCACGACCGGCCCATCTCCGTCTACGAGGTCCACCTCGGCTCCTGGATGCGCTCCCCCGACCACCCCGACCGCTTCCTCTCCTACCGCGACCTCGCCCCGCGCCTCGCCGACTACTGCCGGCGGATGGGCTTCACCCACGTCGAGCTCCTCCCCGTCATGGAGCACCCCTTCTACGAGTCGTGGGGCTACCAGACCACCGGCTACTTCGCCCCCACCAGCCGCTACGGAACCCCCGACGACTTCGCCGCCTTCGTCGACCACCTCCACCAGAACGGCGTCGGCGTCATCCTCGACTGGGTCCCCAGCCACTTCCCCTCCGACGAGCACGGCCTCGCCTACTTCGACGGCACCCACCTCTTCGAGCACGCCGACCCGCGCCTCGGCTTCCACCCCGACTGGAAGTCCCTCATCTTCAACTACGGCCGGCACGAGGTCCGCAGCTTCCTCATCTCCAGCGCCATGTACTGGCTCGACCGATTCCACGCCGACGCCCTCCGCGTCGACGCCGTCGCCAGCATGCTCTACCTCGACTACTCCCGCAAGGACGGCGAGTGGATCCCCAACGAGCACGGCGGCCGCGAGAACATCCAGGCCATCCGCTTCCTCCAGCAG
>CAYMFP010000298.1:3621-3887 GCA_964389385.1 uncultured Phycisphaeraceae bacterium
CGCCGAGGAGTCCACCGCCTGGCCCGGCGTCACCCGCATGACCGACATCGGCGGCCTCGGCTTCGGCTACAAGTGGGACATGGGCTGGATGCACGACAGCCTCAAGTACTTCTCCGAGGACCCGATCCACCGCCGCTACCACCACAACCAGATCACCTTCCGCGCCATCTACATGTTCAACGAGAACTTCATGATGCCCCTCAGCCACGACGAGGTCGTCCACGGCAAGGGCTCCCTCCTCGACAAGATGCCCGGCGACGAGTGGC
>CAYMFP010000299.1:0-3884 GCA_964389385.1 uncultured Phycisphaeraceae bacterium
CGCCCGGGGAGGGAGAACCACGCCTCGGCGTGCACGCCCGCGGCGTCCCCCGGCTCGCCGACGGGACCGGAGAGCCGGACGTGCTGCCCCACCCCACCCACCCCACCCGCTCCACTCATCCCACGCCCCACACCGCTTCCCGCCGTGGCGGCTCCGACCGGCTCGATCCGCCACTCGGCCTCCGCGCCCGCCCCCTCCGCGCAGCGGACGCGGCGGGCGCGCGTGCGGCCCTCCCCCCCCACTTCCTCCGACCACGGGTCCTCGGCGTTGAGCACGGCGAGCCCGTCGGACGGGAGCATGCGGAAGAGTTCGCCCTTGGCCGCGGCGTACGCCTCCATCGTGCCGTGGTAGTCGAGGTGGTCGCCGCTGAGGTTCGTGAAGACGCCGACGTCGAAGCGGAGGGCGGCGGCCCGGCGCTGCATGAGGGCGTGGCTGGAGACCTCCATCACCGCGGCCCGGCACCCGGCCTCGACCATGCACCCGAAGGTGCGGCTGAGTTCGATCGCCGGGGGCGTGGTCATGGCCGCGGGGGCGACGGAGTGCCCGTCGTCGACCTCGACGGTGCCGACGAGCCCGCAGCGGAGCCCGGCGTGGTTCAGGATCTGGTGGACGAGGTGCGCGACGGTCGTCTTGCCGTTGGTCCCGGTGACGCCGATGAGGACGAGCCTGCCGGTCGGCTCGCCGTAGAAGCGCTCGGCGAGGCGGGCGGCGGCGAGGGGGACGTCCGGCGCGACGAGCGTCGCCGCGCCGGACGGCACGGAGGCGGCGCCCTCGGCGTCGGTCAGCACGGCGACGGCGCCGAGGGCGATGGCGTCGCGGACGAACGCGCGCCCGTCGGCCTTGAGCCCGCCGCGCGCGACGAAGAGCGAGCCGGGCACGGCCGTGCGCGAGTCTTCCGTGAGGTCGCAGATGCGCGTGCCGGCGTCGCCGCCGACGAGGCGGACGCCATCGATCCCCCGGATGAGTTCCTCGAGCCGCATGGCGACGCCTCCCGGGCCTGCACGCATCGCTCGCTTATCGGCGGAGCGGGGGATTCTTGGACAGCCGGGCGGCGGGAGGCCGCCGGCGGGAACCGGAGGCGGGAATCGGGATTCGGCAGTCGGCAATCGGAGAAGCGCCGCGTTCGCCCGCCGGTTCCCGGTTGCCGGTTGCCGGTTGCCGGCTCCCCTCCCCCCGAATCCCGAATCCCGAATCCCGAATCCCGCTACAGAATCACCATCGCATCCCCGTAGCTGAAGAACCGGTAGCGCTCGCGGATCGCCTCGCGGTAGACGCGGCGGACCTGCTCGATGCCCCCCGGCAGCAGCCCCGCGACCAGGGCGATCAGCGTGCTGCGCGGCAGGTGGAAGTTCGTCATCACGCCGTCGACCCGCTTCGGGCGGTAGCCGGGGGCGATCAGCAGGTCCGTCGCGAGCCACTCGGGCAAGGCCCCACCCCTTTCCTCACCCCCTTCCCCACCACTTTCCCCCCCACTCCCGCCACGCTCGCGCAGGGCGGCGTAGGCCTCGATCGTCCGCGTGCTCGTCGAACCCACCGTGATCAGCCGGCCGCGGTTCGCATCCCGGAAGAACCGCTCCGGGTCCGGGCCGAGGCTGCACCACTCCGCGTGCATGCGGTGCTCCTCGAGCGTCTCGGCCTCGACGGGCTTGAAGGTCCCCGCCCCGACGTGCAGCGTCACCTCGTCGCGTCGCACCCCGCGGGCGGCGAGGCGTTCGAGCAGCTCGGGCGTGAAGTGCAGGCCGGCCGTGGGCGCGGCGACCGAGCCCGAGGCCCCCGGATCGGCGAAGACGGTCTGGTAGGCGGCGCGGTCGAAGGCGTCGGCGACGGCCGCGCCGGCGGCCTTGCGGGCGGCGAGGATGTACGGCGGCAGCGGCGTCATCCCCGCCCGTTGGAGCAGGTCCTCGGTCGTCCCCCGCGGATCGGCCTCGACGCGGACGCGCCACGCCCCGGGCTCGTCCGTCTCCTCCTTCGCCAGCAGCACGAGTTCGACCCCCGCCGGGCGGCCTTCGTGCAGCAGAGCGACCCGACGCCCCGGGCGGAACCGGCGGGCCTTGAGCAGGACGATCCAGGTGAGCGCCCCGTCGGCGTCCGGCCCGCCGTCGCGGAGCCAGAGCCCCTGGACGCCCCCGCCGGTGTCGATGTTCTTCCCCTCGAACCGGGCGGGGAGGACGCGGGTGCGATTGAAGACGAGGGTGTCGCCGGGGCGGAGGATCTCCGGCAGGTCGCGGACGCGGCGGTGCTCGAGGAAGTCCGGGTCGGTGCGGGAGAGCACCATGAGGCGGGCGGCGTCCCGCGGCTCGCACGGGCGGATTGCGATCAGTTCCTGGGGGAGGTCGAAATCGAGTTCCTCGGTCCGCACGTGCGCTGACTCTACGCCACGCCGGGCCCCGCTCCGCACCGCCCGGCGTTGCCCGGAGGCAACACCGGGTGCGGGTGGGAGCGGGGGCGGCGGGCCAGCGGGGCGGGGCCAGGGGAGCTGGCAGGCCGTGAGCGGCGATCTTTCCGGACCATCAACGCCGCCCGGCCCGGCGGGACGCCCGGCACGCCGCTCGCCTCCGGGGCAGCGTGCGGATCGCGGCGCACCATCCCGGCTCGCTGGCCGGCCTCTGGGCCGGCGCTGGACGCTGCCCCGCGTCCGCCAGGGCGGAGGCGCCGCCGCCGGCGCCCACCCCTCTTCTGAGGGTGTCGCCCTGCCCGCGGGACGACCGGGCGTGCGACCGCCCGGGGCCGCTGCCGTTCCACCGCTACCTCGAGAAGCTGAACCGGTCGGCGCCGGAGCCGCGGCCGCCGCGGACGCCCGAGACGGCGCCGCCGCGGAGGACGGCGGAGGCAGGCCGTCCGAGGCCGGAGCAGGCCGCTCCGGTGCGGGCGGAAGCCGTTCGCCAGATCCAGGTGGAGCGGGTGCGGACGGCGTACGAGATCCGCCGGGTTCTGGGGACGGGCAGCCTCATCGACGTGACGGTCTGAGGGACGATCGCCGCGGGACGGGCGCCGGGGAGGGCGCGCCCGCGACCGAAACGGGCGGGCCGCCGAACGCCTCCGCATGGAAGCCTGGGTGACGGAGATCGTCGGGAAGCTCGGCTACGTCGGCGTGGCGCTGCTCATGTTCCTCGAGAACGTCTTCCCGCCGCTGCCGAGCGAGCTGATCATGCCGCTGGCGGGGTTCGCGGCCGGGCGGGGCGAGATGACGCTCTGGGGCGTGATCGTCGCGGGGTGCGTGGGGGCGGTGCTCGGGCAGTTCCCGCTGTACTACGCCGGGCGGGCGCTGGGGGAGAAGCGGCTGCACGCGCTGGCCGAGCGGCACGGGAAGTGGGTGGCGGTGCGCGGGCGCGACATCGACCGGGCGAGCGGCTGGCTGCGGAAGCGCGGTCCGGCGGCGGTGCTGCTCTGCCGGCTGGTGCCGGGGGTGCGGTCGCTGATCTCGATCCCGGCGGGGGTGAGTCGGCTGAACCTGCTGACGTTCACGGTGTACTCGACGATCGGGATCGCGGCGTGGGGGGCGCTGCTCGCGACGCTCGGGTACATGCTCGGCGAGAACTACGAGCTGGTGGAGGAGTACGTCGGCCCGATCGGGACGGGCGTGTTCGTGCTGCTCGGGCTGGCGCTGCTCGGGTGGCTGGGCTACCGCTACTGGACCTGCTTCCGCCCCGGCGTCGCCTGCGATGGCGACGAGCCCGAACGCCCGGCCAAAGCCCCCGCCTGACCCCACCCCGCCACCTCGGCGCTGCAACCGGGCCGGTGGCCGGCGGCGGGCGGCGCCGGCCCGGTCCGCGCCTCAGCTGGGGTCGACGACCACGAACAGCAGCTCGGCCTTGGCCGCCAGCTCGCCGTCCACGGTGGCGGTGCCGACCCCCCGGCCGGCCCGGCCGCCGAGTCGGGTCATC
>CAYMFP010000300.1:0-3883 GCA_964389385.1 uncultured Phycisphaeraceae bacterium
GGTGGGGGGCGGGGAAGGCGGGCGGCCGATGCGCGAGGCGGCGGAGTGGCCGGGCGGGGCGGAGGGCAAGTTCGATCTGTTCGTGAGCAAGAACACGCTGAAGAAGGGGTACGTGACGCCGGAGGTCCGCGTGGATCATCCCCTGGCGCACATCGACCTCGGGGTGACGCCGGAGCGGTTCCTGGAGGCGGTCGGCGAGACGCTCAGGCCCGGCGGGTACGTGGTGATCTACAACCTCGGCGGCAAGCCGGACCCCGCAATGCCGATGACGGACATCCGCAACCCGTGGACGCGGGAGGAGTGGGACGCGGCCGGCTTCGAGACGCTGGTGTACGAGGCGAGCGACCTGCCGGGGGCGCGGGGGTTCTTCGAGGCGCTGGGGTGGGCGGAGCCGCCGTACTCGATGGACCTGGAGCGGGGGCTGTTCGCGAGCTACTCGATCCACCGGAAGCGCGGGGCGCGTGGCGAAGCCGAACGCGACGCCGACCGGTAGGCTGGGGCGATGGGGCACGCGACGGAGGAGACGGGCGCGCACGCGGTGGAACGGCCGGAGTGCCCGCGGTGCGGGTACGACCAGTCGGGCGAGGTGGCGACGTGGCGGCAGGCGTGCCCGCTGCACGGGCGGTGCAGCGAGTGCGGGCTGGAGGTGGAGTGGCGGGAGATCGTGTCGCCGCGGTTCGCGGCGCCGCGCTGGTTCGCGGAGTCGGCTCATTGCGGGTGGTGGAGCTTCGTTGTGACGCCGGTGCGGACCTTGCTGCCGCGCTGGTTCTGGCGGAGCGTGCGCCTTCCGATGCGAGTGGCTTTGCTACGGGCGATGAGTTCCGCGGCCGTCGGGGCGTGTCTTGCGATGTGCGCCGTTGCCGGTGCGTCGGCGGTGATTCGCTTTGCCGCGAATCAGCAGAAGCCACGGGCGCTCCGGGAGCAGGTGTTGTACTGGGAGGACCTGATTCCCCCGGCGCGGTATGGGCTGATCTTTGAGGGGTGGTGGTGGGAGCAGTGGCCGATGCCGGGCTGGGTCGAACCGGCGATCATGGCCGCGCTCCCCGTGTTGTTCCTCGCCGCGTTCCTGCTTCTGCCGGTGACGATGAGGAGGCTTCGCGTGCTACGGCGGCACCTGCTCCGGATCATGCTGCAGGGGCTGCCGGGCTTCGTGCTGGCCATGTCGGCGCCCGCCCTAATGGACACGGTGGAAGAGGTCGCCGCTGGCTACATAGTTTGGGGATCACACGCCGGAGCAGTGCGCCCGGTGTTCGGCGGCCTGCTGGAGCCAGTCTGCGACTGGTGGTTGGGGGTGTACGACTGGCCCTGGCCCGCCCTTCTCGGGTTCGCGTGGCTGGCGTGGTGGTGGTGGTCGGCTTCGTCGCGGTACCTGCGGTTGCCTCGCGCGGGCATGACAACGATGGTGCTGGCGTTGGTGGTTGCGGTGTCGCTGGCAGTTGGCGCGGTGTGGGCGTCGGTGATCGGGCTTGGGTAGCGATCGACGTTCCAGGCGCCGGGTGGATCGGAAGGTAGGCTGGGGAGACGCCATCAGCGGCCATGGAGTGCGAGCGGCACGAGGTGGCGTCGCCCGAGTGCCCACGGTGCGGAGTCGTCGGCGTTCTTGCCGGGCTGGAAGGCGCCGGATCGCGGGGGGCGATGACGCGGGCGTGTTGGTCGCTCTACACGCTGGATGCGTGCAGGAAACCGGCGGGTGCAAGATCCGGGCGATGACGATGAATGGTGGGGGCAGGCGGTCGCGCCTTGAAGGGCGCATTCGGGCGGGGCGTGGTCCGGCCGTGGGCGAAGTTCAGTTGGCCGTGCGCAGCGCCAGGAGTTCCGCCGAGAGTTCAGTCAGCCGGGCCTCGTGCGTTCCGATGTCGTCGAGGAGGCGCTCGTAGCGGCTCGCGGCCTCCGGCGAGTCGAACACGACGGAGCCGTCGGGCCGGACCCGCCGGCGTCCGAGGCTCTGTTCCATGAGGTCGAGGACCTCGTGCATCGACGCCTCGAGCCGGCGGTTCACCTCGCGCGTCTCCCTCCACGTCGCCCGGATCGCGGCGAGGTTTCCAGGGCGGAGCGGCGGCTCCCGTTCAGGGAGCCGCAACGCGTCGTAGCGTTCACGGGCGTCCATGCACCGCCGGAGGGCCGCGCGGCGGTGCTCGATCTCCTTCAGCGTCGACAGCGTGCCGGCGTCGATCCCGCCGAGGTCGAGGAAGGCCTCCAGCGTTCGTTGGTAATCCTCGCGTGCGTGCCGCAGCGCCTGCGCCTTCGCCGCGGCCTTGGCGAGTTCATGCTCGGCGCTCGCCCGGAGCGTCGCCGCCGGATTCTGCGCGGCTCGGGCGAGGTCCCGCAGGCGGTGCTCCGGCAGGCCGACGCCGCGGCCGTCCGGCCGCCCGAGCCGGGCGGGTGCCCAGACGAGGAAGCCGACGACGAGCACCGCGGTGGGGATCGCGGTGAGCCCGAATGTGAGGCCGCGGGCAGCCGATCGGCGGCCGGCGATCACATAAACGATCTGGCTGAACAGGGCCAGGGCTGCGAAGACCAGCAGCAGGCCCAGCACGGCCGCGCCGACGGCGATCCAGAGGCGAGGGCCGTGATTTCCGGCGGCGGTGCAGGCGGCGCCGGCGGCGATCGGGGCGGTGGTGGTGGCGGCCGGGGCGACCCATAGGGCGATCGGGAGCGGCCTTCCGGATGCGCTGCGTGCGTGTCGTCTGCTCATCTCAACCCCAGATCGGGAGCATTCGCTGGCCTCGGCGGCGACAGGGGCGGGCGCGAGAGGAAAGTGAGGGGGCTGCGCTTCGGGCCGCTCGGGCTTGCACGCGACGCGGTCCGCCCCGGGGTTGCTGGAACGACCATCGCGTGGGCGTGTCCGGTTCGCCTGTGGCCACCGCCTCGGGCCAACTCAGGCGGACAGGGCCGCCCTGACGCTCGCCTTGCCCTTGGTGTCGCGCTCCTCGGCGAGCTTCGTGAGGAAGGCGTCGAGGGGCATGGCGCCGAGGTCCTTGGCCTCGCCGAAGGCGCGGATCGAGACAGTGCGGTTCTCGGCGTCGCGGGGGCCGACGACGGCGAGGTAGGGGATCTTCAGCTCGGCGCCGTTCTTGATCTTGCCCTGGACGCGGGCGTCGGAGAGGTCGGCCGTCGCGCGGAAGTCCGCGGCCTTCAGGGCGGCCTCGACCTCCCTCGCGTAGTCGTTCGACTTCTCGGAGATCGGGAGGACGCGGACCTGCTCGGGCGCGAGCCAGAGGGGGAAGGCGCCCGCGAAGTGCTCGATGAGCACGCCGCAGAAGCGCTCCATGGAGCCGAACGGGGCGCGGTGGATCATCACCGGGCGGTGCGGCTTGTTGTCCGGCCCGATGTAGGAGAGGTCGAACCGCTCCGGCAGGTTGTAGTCGACCTGGACGGTGCCGAGCTGCCACTCGCGGCCGATGACGTCCTTGACGACGAAGTCGATCTTCGGCCCGTAGAACGCGGCCTCGCCGGGCTCCTCGGTGAACTTCACGCCCAGCGACGCGGCCGCCTCGCGGCAGGCCTGCTCGGCCCGGTCCCAGTTCTCCGGCTTGCCGACGTACTTGCCGCTGTCGGGGTCGCGCAGGCCGACGCGGACGCGGTACTCGGTCATGCCGAGCGCGTCGAAGATGATCTTGACGAGTTCGAGGCAGCCCTGCACCTCGCCCGCGACCTGGTCGGGGGTGCAGAAGAGGTGGGCGTCGTCCTGGGTGAAGCCGCGGACGCGGGTCATGCCGTTGAGCTCGCCCGACTGCTCCCAGCGGTAGACGGTGCCGAATTCGGCGAGGCGCAGCGGCAGGTCGCGGTAGCTGTGCTGGCGGCTCGCGTAGATCTTGATGTGGTGCGGGCAGTTCATCGGCTTGAGGAGGAAGCCGTCGATGTCGCCCTCCTGCATGCGGTT
>CAYMFP010000301.1:0-3868 GCA_964389385.1 uncultured Phycisphaeraceae bacterium
CTAAGCTCCCGGCCGATCCAGACGCGCCGGCTCGCCGCCGGACGGCCGCCCCGGAGGAGCGCGTGCCCAGGCTTCGGGTCCCCGACATCCCGCCCTCGGCTCGCGCCGCCTTCGACGAGGCCTACCGCCGCGCGCTCCGGCGCGGCGCCCTCCTGCTCTGGGGCCCGCTCGGCGGCTTCATGTTCCTCGGCGTCTGCACCGGCCTCGTGTCGGTCTTCCGCACGCTCCCGGAGAACCCCGGCCGGGCCCGGGCCGAGATCGCCGATCTGTTCACCTACTTCCCCTACGCCTGGATCCTCGCCGCCTGCACCGGCCTGCTCCTCATCCTCCCCCGCCGCCTCGGCCCCACCATCGCCAGCGTCGTTGCCTGCCAGACCGCGTGGTGGCTCGCGACCTGGATCTGGTATCCCCTCGTCGCCATGCCCCTCTTCGGCACCCAGGCGGAGACGACCTACGGCACCCGGTCCGACTTCGGCATCGGCCTGGTCATGGTCTTCCAGTGCTTCTTCGCGGCCCTCTGCCCCCTGTCGCCGCGCCACGCCGCCATCCCGATCGCCGCCATCGTCGGGGGCGCGATCGTCTTCGCCTCCCTCGCCACCGGCGACGCCAGCGCCGTCGCCCGCTTCGGCACCGTGCTTGCCGCGGCCCTGCTCGCCCTCCCCGGCGCCGCCCTCGGCTTCTGGCGCTACTTCGGCATGCGCGACCGCTTCGCCGCCGCGGCCATCGCCGACGAGCACGAACGCGCCGAACGCCAGTACGAGGACGCCCACGAACGCTTCCAGCGCGTCCACCGGGCCTACGAGGAGGTCAACAAGGAACTCGCCGACGCCCGCCGCGTCCATGAGGCCCTCTTCCCGCCCCCGGTGACGCGCGGCGCCGTCCGGCTCGAGTACGCCTACGAACCCGCCGCCCAGATCGGCGGCGACTTCCTCTTCGTCCATCCCCTCTCCTTCCCGCCGACGCACCTCCACCCTCCGCGCGGGCTCTCCGTCGTGCTGATCGACGTCACCGGGCACGGCGTCACCGCGGCCCTGGCCGTGAACCGCCTGCACGCCGAACTTGAACGCATCTTCGCGAACGCCCCCGACCCCGAGCCCTCGGCGGTGCTCGACGCGCTCAACGCCTTCACCGCCGAGGTCCTCGCTCCGCGGGGGATCTTCGCCACCGCGCTGTGCCTGCGCGTCTCCCCGCCGGCGTCCGGCGAGGCGCACGGGCTCGTCGAATGGTCCTCCGGCGGGCACCCGCCGGCGCTGCTCATTCCCGCGGCCGGGCCGGCGCAGCGTCTGGAGTCCACGGCCCCGATGCTCGGCGTCGTCGCCCAGGCGTTCGAGCCGGGCGGCGGGCGCGCGACGCTCGCCCCGGGCGACGCCGTCGTCGCGTACACCGACGGGGCGATCGAGTCCCGCACGCCCACGGGGCAGCAGATCGGCATCCCGGGGTTCGAGGCCCTCGCCGGGCACGAGTTCCGCACCGGCGCGCCGGGCAAGCCGCTCACGGCCCGCCTGCTCGCGCGCCTGGGCGCCATGCGCACGGCCGAGGGCACCGACGACACGCTGCTCGTCTCGATCGCGCTCGCCCCGAACCTCGTCCCCGCGCCCTCCCCGTCCGGCGGGGCCGCGTCTTCGAGCGAGCCGTCCGCGCCGGTCGGCGCGGGCGGGTGAGGGTCTCCGCCGCGCGGAGGAGGCCGAGGAGCGGGACGCCCTCCCGCTCCGGGCCGGACGTGGGGCGGGTGCATCGCGGCGCGGCGGAGGTCCGAACCGGGTCGGGCCGTGCCGACCGTTTCCGCCGAGACCGCCCGCCGAGCGTTGCGCCGCGTGAACCGCGCGGCGCGGCTGTCGGTGTACTACACCGCGCGGGGGTACGGGAAGGCGAAGCGGCGGGTGTATCCGCCGTCGCTGGAGCGGGCGTACATCCTGCCGTACGCGGGGTACACCACGGACGGACGGGTGCTGGTGCGCGGGCGGGTGCTGCGGAGCAAGCCGCCGAAGCCGCCGCGCCCGGACGACGGGGCGTGGCGGAACCTGCGGAACACGCTGCGGCGTTTCCGCACGAAGCCGGTGCGGCGGGTGGAGCTGGCGTGCGGGCTGCCGGACGGTGGCGAGGAGCGGTTCTTCACGGACGGCGACGGGTACTTCGACGTGCGGATGCCGGCCGGGGCGGTGGCGGAGGCGACGGGGGACGAACGGGGGATGTGGGCGGGGTGGCGGGAGGGGCGGACGCCGGCGGACTGGGGCCCGCAGTGGGCGAAGGTGCGGCTGCGGATCGCGGCGCGCCCGGAGCGGCGGGCGGACGTGCCGGTGGTGCGGACGATGCCGCAGACGTCGTTCGGGGTGATCAGCGACGTGGACGACACGGTGGTGGTGACGGGGGCGACGAGCACGCTGACGCAGCTCAAGCACTCGATCTTCTGGAACGCGCACTCGCGGGTGCCGTTCGCCGGGGCGGCGGCGCTGTACCGGGCGCTGCACCGGGGGCCGGAGCCGGGGGTGCACGAGTGGAACCCGGTGTTCTACGTGTCGAGTTCGGCGTGGAACCTGTACGACCTGTTCGTGGACTTCTTCCGGATCAACGGGTTCCCGCTGGGGCCGATCCACCTGCGCGATCTCGGGTTGACGAAGGAGCACTGGATCAAGAGCGGGCACGACCACAAGCTCCGCGAGGCGGAGCGGATCATCGACAGCTTCCCGGGGCTGCCGTTCCTGCTGATCGGGGATTCGGGGCAGAAGGACGCGACGCTCTACACGGAGCTGTGCCGGGTTCGGCCGGGGCGGGTGCGGGGGGTCGTGATCCGGGATCTGAAGCCGGGGACGCCGAACCAGCGGCTGCGGGAGGCGCAGCAGGCGATGGCGGAGATGGGCATCCCGTTCCTGCTGGAGCGCGATTCGTTCGCGGCGGCCGAGCACCTGGCGGAGCTGGGGTTCGTGCAGGCGGAGGCGCTGCGCGAGGTGCTGGCGGAGCGGGAGAGGGACGAGCAGGCGGCGCCGGCCGTGGAGCTTCCGCGGATGCGGGGGTGAGGCGTGCGGGTTGCGACGCGGGGGAGAGGCCGCGAGGCGGTGGGGCGGGTGGGCCCGGAGGCGGGGCGGGTCAGGCGGCGCGGCGTCTGGAGGGCGAGCGCGGTGGCGGGGCGGCGCCGGCGCGGGAGGCGAGGGCGGCGGCGGGGGAGGAGGAGCCCGGCGAGGCGGAGGGCTGGTGATCCGGGAGTGGGATGGGCGGGGTGGGAGGAGGGGGTGGTGACGAGGATTCGGGCGAGGGTGGGGCGGCGGGAGGCTCGGACGGTTCGAGGTTGGCGTTCGGGGCGGGCTGTGCGAGTTTGAGGATGGTGTTGGCGGCGCGGCGGGTTTCGCTGCGCTGGGTGGGGGAGGCCTCGGTGAGATCGGCGGTCGCGAGGGCGGCGACGTTGGCGAGCGCGCGGGCGGCGTTGGCGGCGGCGATGGCGCGGGCGCGGATGTCGGACGCCTCGGCGAGGTCGGCGAGGGCCCGGGCGATGTGCGGGGCGCGGAGCCAGGCGACGTAGTCGGCGATGAACAGGCCGTGGCGGGCGCAGACCTCGAGCGTGGTCAGCGTGCCGTCGAGGGTGTCGAGGAGGAGTTGGTTGTCGTCGGGCGGTGCGGGCGGTGCGGGCGGGGTGGGCGAGGTGGGTGGAGCGTCCGGCAGGCCGGCGTTCGGCGATCCGGAGGAGGGAGCGGTGGCGGCGGCGTCGTGGTCGTGCATGGTTCACCCCTGCCCGCGGGTGCGGGCGACGGGGGGAAGGTAGCACGGGGTTCGGGATCTGCAAGGTATGGGCGTCGCTTCCGGTGACAGCGCCGTGGCACCGTGTCGACTTTTTCGGCGCGATTCTGAGCGAATCACGCCTTGAGAGGAAAGGAGG
>CAYMFP010000302.1:0-3866 GCA_964389385.1 uncultured Phycisphaeraceae bacterium
GGCTCGGGGGCCTCGGCTGGCGCGCGCAACGGCACGGATCGTCTCGCCGAGGGCACCGCGCGCCGTGCCGGAGGCACGCGGCGCGGCGCTTGTGGCACAAAGCGCGGCGCCCATGGCACAAAGCGCCGCGCCGATGGCACCAAGCGCCGCGCCGATGGCACCAAGCGCCGCGCCGATGGCACCCAGCGCCGCGCCGATGGCACCAAGCGCCGCGCGAATGGCACAAAGCGCGGCGAAAATTCATTATCCGGACCAGCCACCGATCCCCACCCAAGCCCTCCCTCCGATTGGCCATTGGGCCATTTGCTAGTCGCCCATTTCTCTCTCCTCCGCCACCCGCCTCAGCTCCTCCTCAACCCCCCGCATCTCCTCCAGCCTCCGCGACGCCCGCCGCGTCCAGTTCGGGTGCTCCGTGCTCGTCCCCGGCACGTTCTGCGGCCGCGTCTCCCCCCACAGGTCCTCCAGGTTCACCACCACCCCCGCCGAGGGCCCCCGCGCCAACCGCGACAGGACCTCCCGCAGCACCGCCTTCACCTCCGCCTCGCTCCCCGTCCCCTTCCCCTTCCGCCACATCGCCCCCAGCACCCCCCGCCGCATCGCCGCCCGCTCGCCGCGCATCCGCGCCGCGTCCTCCGGCGTCACGTGCCCCATCTCCTCCAGCACGCCGATGTCCTCCCCCCGCCAGAACGCCGCGAACGTCGGCAGGTCGTGCGTGTTCACCATGCTGAACGTCCCCCCGCCCACGTCCTCCCACCCCTCCCCGAACACCTCCCCCATCATGAACTGCGCGACCGTCATCCCCAGCACCCCGTGCCGCCGGAGCGCCCGCTCCGCCTCCGGCGGCACCGTCCCCAGGTTCTCGCCCACGATCCGCGCCCGCGCCCGGTGGCTCTCCAGGCTCAGCACCGCGTACTGCGCCTCCGCCGGGTACCGCACGTACACCCCCTCCGTCCCCCGGAACCCCTCCGGGATCCAGAACAGCCGGTGCAGCCCCATCACGTGGTCCAGCCGCAGCGTCCCCGCGAACCGCAGGTGGCTCCGCACCATCTCCGCGAAGTACCCCAGCCCCGCGCCCGTCGCCAGGGCCCCCGGCAGCATCGGCGGGAACCCCCAGTTCTGACCCTGCAGCGCCAGCGGGTCCGGCGGCGCCCCCACGCTCACCCCGTGCGCGAACAGCCCCGGGTACGCCCACGCGTCGAACCCGCCCCCGTCCACCCCCACCGGCAGGTCCAGGTACGCCCGGCACCCCACGCTCCGCATCTCCTCCGCCGCGCGGCGCAGCTGCGCGTCCAGCGCCCACTGCGCGAACAGGTACAGCCGCCGGTCCGCCTCCTCGTAGTCCCCCTCCCCCAGCCGCCCGTTCCGCTGCGCCTCGCCCCAGCTTTGCCAGGACGCCCCGCTCTTGTCCACGGCCGCGCGGAACCGCGCGTACCGGTCCATCCCCGCCCGCTCCCGCGCGAACCGCTCCATCTCCCCCCGAGCCCGGTCGTCCGCGAACGCCCGCTGCGCCAGGTCCCGCAGCACCTCCCGCTTCAGCCGCCACGCCGCGCGGTAATCGACGTGCTCCGCCGCCGCGAGCCTCGCCGAGGCTCTCCGGAACGCGGCGCCGCCCAGCCGCCGCAACGCCTGCGGCGGGTTCCCCACCAGCGCCGCCGCGCTCTCCAGGTCCACCCACAGCTCGCCGAACACCAGCCGCGAGATCGGCGAGTACGGGCTCGGCTGGTACGGCTCGTCCAGGAACGTGGCCAGGAGCGGCAGCGTCCCGAACTCCCGCACCCCGAGCCCCCCCAGCCACGCGCACGCCGCCCGCAGGTCGCCCAGGTCGCCCACGCCCCCGCACCGCCCCGTCCGCTCGCTCACCAGCGCGTACAGCGGCAGGAACGCCGCCACCGTCCGCAGCTCCCCCGGCGCCCCGCCCTCCGGCTCGAAGCACCGCTCGGGCGCCACGACCACCCGCGACCGCCCCGCCCGCCGCCCCGCCCGCACCTCGAGGTCCCAGTACCCCATCCCCACCTCCCGCGGCAGCTTCACCCGCAGCCGCCCGCGCGCCCCCTCCCGCTTCGCCGGCTCCACCTCCCCCGTCCCCGACACCTCCCGCCCGTCCTCCCCGCGCAGCACCCACCGCACCTCCCGGCCCGCGAGGTCCGCCGTCACGTCGACGCCCAGCGTCGCCCCGCCCCGCTTCCCGAGCCACCCCACGGCGCTCCCCCCGCACACCTCCTTCGCCAGCGCCGCCCGCACCCGCCGCAGCTCCGCCCGCGCGTCCCCCGGCCGCTCCACCGGCACCCCCATCCCACGCAGCACGGCCATCAGCGGCTCCGCCCCCGCCCGCCGCTTCTGCTTCATGACGTCCACGTACGCCGTCCGCACCCCCATCAGCTCCGCCAGGGCCGCCAGCTCCGCGCTCACTTCGCCGCCACGCGCCTTCGTCATGCGCACACGGTACCCCGCGGCCGCGAGCGCCACCGCACGCCACGGGCCTCGCGGGCCGCGCCCCGCCCGCGTTCCTCGCCCTCGCGCGCACCCCGCCACGCTCCCCCATCCCGCCGCGGCCTCCGGCCAACCCCCACCCCACCCCATCCCACCCCGCGGCCCGCCCCGCTACACTCGGGCCCCCGGAGGGAGCATCCATGCGCATCATGGTCACCGGCGCCGCCGGCTACATCGGATCCCACGCCGTCCAGGGCCTCCTCGCCCGCGGCCACACGGTCCTCGCCGTCGACAACCTCTCCCGCGGCCACGCCGCCGCCATCGAAACCCTCCGCGCCTCCCTCTCCGGCGACGCCCGGCAGCGCCTCGCCTTCCAGCGGGCCGACACCGGCGACCGCGAAGCCATGCTCTCTCTCCTGAACGAGCACGGCGTCGAGGCCGTCATGCACTTCGCGGCCTACGCCTACGTCGGCGAGTCCGTCACCGACCCCCTCGCCTACCACCGCAACAACACCGCTGCCGTCATCGAACTCCTCGACGCCTGCGCCCGGGCCCACGACGGCGCGGGCGTGGGGTGCTTCGTCTTCTCCAGCACCTGCGCCACCTACGGCCAGCCCGACGCCGTCCCCATCAAGGAAACCGAGAAGCAGTCCCCCATCAACCCCTACGGCTGGTCCAAGCTCCACGTCGAGCGCATCCTCGCCGACCACGCCGAGGCGCAGAAGCGGGCCGGCAAGGACTTCGCCTTCGCCGCGCTCCGCTACTTCAACGTCGCCGGCTGCGACCGCTCCGGCGTCCTCGGCGAGCACCACGACCCCGAGCCCCACATCATCCCCGTCCTCCTCCAGACCGCCCTCGGGCAGCGCGACAGCGCCTCCATCTTCGGCACCGACTACCCCACGCCAGACGGCACCTGCATCCGCGACTACATCCACGTGGAGGACCTCGTCGACGCCCACGCCGTCGTGCTCGACGCCCTCCGCCCCGGCGACGCCCGCCACTACAACCTCGGCATCGGCAAGGGCTACTCCGTCCGCGAGATCATCGAGGCGACCAAGCGCGTCACCGGCGTCGACTTCAAGGTCGTCGAGGGCGAACGCCGCCCCGGCGATCCGCCCCAGCTCTTCGCCGACCCCGCGAAGATCCGGACCGAACTCGGCTGGTCCGCCCGGATCACCGACCTCGACGAGATCATCCGCAGCGCCTGGACCTGGTTCCGCGCGCATCCCCACGGCTACGCCACGCCCCAGAGATCCCCGGCCCACGCCTGACCCCGCGCCTCCCTCCGACGCGAGCGTCCGCGCCTTCCCGCCCCGTTCACCACCCCCTGGTTCTCGCCCCCGGACTTCCCCCCGATCCGCAGAATCTTCACGATCTCTTTCGCGCACCCACCGCCCGCGTGCGCACAAACCCGGCGCTGCCTCCCCATCTACGGA
>CAYMFP010000303.1:0-3853 GCA_964389385.1 uncultured Phycisphaeraceae bacterium
ACCTCCTCGGGCGGGGCGTCCGGGGCGGGCGGCGGGCGGCGGGGGAAGCGGGGGGCGGTGAGGAGGCGTTCGGGGAGGGTGACGAGGGTGGCGAGGGCGGAGACGGCGAGGGTGCCGGCGAGGCGGGGGAGGTAGGGCCACTGCGGCCGGACGCCCGGCGTGCGGAGGAGGCGCGCCCAGACGTCGAGCGGGGCGAAGCTCATGAAGTGCGGCGCCGGGTTCAGGGCGCGCAGGAGGCGTCTGGCGGCGGCCGGGAGGGGCATGGGGGCGGGAGCATAGGGCCCGGTCGGAGGGAGGCGCGATCGAGGGGCGTGGGCGCGAAAGCGGCCGCGCCGGGGGACCGGCGCGGCCGCGGGGAGTGTGCGACGGAACGCCGTCAGCGGCGGCGGCGGGCGGCGAGGAGGCCGGCGGCGCCGAGGGCCGCGGCGGCGCCCGGGGCGGGGACGACGGAGTAGGTCAGCGAGATGCGGAGCCCGTCGATGCCGAAGCCGTCGAGGCGGTTCCCGCCGGCGGAGACGTAGCCGCGGGGGCGGAGGGCGTCGGCGCCGAACTGGGTGACGGTGGAGAGGATGTCGAAGTCCAGGCCGAGGAAGCCGTCGATCGAGGCGTCGATCGTGGCGGCGTCGATGGAGATCCAGCTGGCGGGGTTGAGCCCGTCGGCGCCGCCGCCGAAGGTGGAGTCGCCGATGTCGAGGCCGAGGCTGGTGATGAGGGTGCCGTTGCTGAAGGTGACGCCGCCGGGGAGGATCTCCGCGGCGGGATCGGTGACCTGGGCGGTGATCGTCAGGCGGTACTGGTTCGGGGCGATCTGGGCCTGGTCGAGCGTGAGGGAGAGCGGGGCGCCGAAGGCGGTGACGCCGGCGATGGAGCCGTTCTGGAAGGCGAAGGTGCCGCTAAAGAGGGAGGCGGCCTGGCCGGCGGAGAAGTTGGCGCCCAGGATCGAGATCTTGAACGTGTCGCCCAGAACGTCGCGGAGAGGGCTGTCCGCGGGGGCGAGGTGCTCGACCTGCGCCTTGGGCATGGACCCGGTGGAGCCGGTGAGCGGAACGGCGCCGGCGGCGCACGCGACACCGGCGAGCAGGGAGGCCGCGAGGATCGTCGACATCGGATCTTTCTTTCCTGCGAAGCTCCCGGACCGCGCCCTCTACACAGGTGCCGTTGACGGCCGAACAACGAGCCGTCCCTTGCGGGCCGGGATTCGGACGCCACAAAGTACATCGCAACTCCAACCTGTCCAGGGGAAACGGTGCGGCCTGGAGGCGTTGTCACGGCACGGACGCGGGCGGAACGTCCGAGAACCAGGGCGGGCTCAATCTTCCGGCGCGGCCTCGAGCATCGCCGCGAGGCGGTCGTGCGGGATGTCGCGGGCCCGCTCGAGGCGGGCGAAACGGAGGCGCCCGCAGGACGAGCAGCGGGCCAGGGTGCGCTTGCCCGCGGAACGGGCGCCGAAGCGGAGGCCGCCGACCTCGCGCAGGGTGCGCCAGCGGTGGCACTTCGGGCAGGTGAGGATCCAGGTGTCGTCGGTGATCTCGGGGATGGGGGGCGATGGAGACATGCGCTCTGCTTCGGCGGCGGGGGCGGCGGGTTCCGGGGCGGCGGCCGGCCGTTCTCTTTTCAGAAACCTTTGAAAGTTCCGCGGCCGCGCGGTAGGATCCTGCATGTCCGCCGCCACGCTCCGCGACATCCCCACCCCCCCCACCGCCCTCGCCCCCAGCTCGCTGCCGGCCGGTCCGCTGCCGTCGTTCGACCCGCGCCTGGAGCCGATCCGGGAGAAGGTGGAGGCGGGCGAGCGGCTGAGCCTGGCCGACGGGGAGGTGCTGTACTCGACGCCGGACCTGTGGACGGTGTGCGAGCTGGCGGACCTGGTCCGGCGGCGGCTGCACGGGGACGCGGCGTACTACAACATCAACCGGCACTTCAACTACTCGAACGTGTGCGCGCTGTCGTGCAAGTTCTGCGAGTTCTACCGCAAGCCGGGGCAGGAGGGGGCGTACACGCGGGACGTGGAGTACGCGAAGGAAGAGGCCCGCAAGGCGGTGGAGAGCGGGGCGACGGAGATCCACAGCGTGGGCGGGCTGCACCCGAGCCTGCCGTTCAGCTACTACCCGGAGATGCTGGCGGCGATCAAGGAGGCGGCGCCGCGGGTGCACCTGAAGGCGTTCACGCCGGTGGAGATCGTGCACTTCGCGCGGCTGCGGAAGATCTACAAGAAGAACGACCGGGCGGCGCGGCGGGAGGCGGTGCGGCAGGTGCTGAGCGAGCTGAAGGCCGCGGGGCTGGGGAGCCTGCCGGGGGGCGGGGCGGAGGTCTTCGACGACCGGGTGCACGACCAGGCGTACCGGGGGAAGATCCGCAGCGACGAGTGGCTGGACGTGCACCTGGTGGCGCACGAGCTGGGGCTGAACTCGAACGCGACGATGCTCTACGGGCACATCGAGCAGCGCGGGGAGCGGCTGTTCCACATGGAACTGCTGCGGCGGGCGCAGGACGTGGCGCTCGCGCGGCTCGGGTACGAAGCGGCGGAGCGATCCCACCCTCGCAGCGACGAAGCGACGGAGGGGGCGGACGCGGAGGCGTATCGGGCGATCGAGGGGTGGCCGGGGCCGATCACGCTGACGCGCCCGGGGGTGGGGCTGCCGCCGGTTCCGGAGCCGACGGCGATCGAGCGCGACCCCGACGCGGACCCGTCGCGCCCGGGCGCCGGCGCGTCCGACGCCCCCGTCCGGCCCGGCTACTTCCAGACGATCATCCCGCTGCCGTTCTTCCCGGACGGGTCGGCGCTCGAGCACCTGCCGGGGCCGTCGGGCCTGGAGAACCTGCGGACGCTGGCTGTGGCGCGGCTGATGCTGGACAACTTCCCGCACGCGAAGGCGTTCTGGATCATGCAGACGCTGAGCATGGCGCAGTTCATGCTGCAGGCCGGGGCGGACGACGTGGACGGCACGGTGGTGTGGTACGACATCACGAAGGTGGGCGGGGCGGGGACGCACCAGGAGGTGTCGGTGGGCGACCTGCAGCGGGTGATCCGCGAGGCGGGGTTCCGGCCGGTGGAGCGGGACACGCTGTACCGGAGGGTCAGGAGAGAGGGGAAGAGGTGGTGGGTGGAGTAGGCGGACGGTCGCTGCGACGGCGCTGGGGCAGGCTGCGGCGTGCCCACCCGCTGGCGTGCCGGGCCGCCACCGTGGTTGCCGTCGCTTCCCTGCTGCCGCCGCTGGCGTTCGGCATTGCGATGGCGATGGCGGACGACTTCGATCTGGGCACCGCCATCGCGCTCCTCGGGATTCCGCTTCTTCTTGGGGGCGTTCCCGCCGGGCTGCAGGCGTTCATCGCGCAGCGTCTGGCCGGGGGCACTGCCGCCGAGGGGGTGCTCTCGCTGCTGGCGGGTTTTCTCGTCCCGCTCTGGGTGGGCGGGCTCACCGTCGTCTGCGGATCGGTCGCGCCGTCGGTGATGACGGCGGACTTCGTTCGCCTTCTTACCTTGGTTGTGGGCGCCAACGTGCCGCTCGCCGCCTCCTTCCTGCGATCTCTGGGACCCAGGCGAAGTCTCTGGATCGGCGGGATCGGCGGAGGCGCAGTCCTGGCGCCGGCGGCTCTCATGCTCGCGGGGATGCCGGAGGATCTGATCGTCGCGGCGTTCTTCGGATGGTCCGTCGTCTGGGGGACGGCTCCGGTCATCGCCGCCGTTCACGCCCGGTTCGACCGGTCGCCCGCGGGGAGGTGCTGGCGTTGCCGGTACGACCGCTCGGCAACGGCGCCGGAGGCCGTCTGCCCGGAGTGCGGGGAACGCGAGCATGACTGATCGCGTGCGGGCGATGCTGCTGGCGTGGACGGTGCTCGCGACGGGCGGGTGGGT
>CAYMFP010000304.1:0-3850 GCA_964389385.1 uncultured Phycisphaeraceae bacterium
GAGGTTGAGGGAGGGTTGGCGGCATCTTCGGGGAGCCCGGTGGTGGGGCCGCCGGGACAAGGGGCGGGAGCGCAGGACCGGGCGCAAAACCCCGTGAGCGGGCAGGACGGCTTTGCGCTCTGGGGTGAAGTCCCGGTGCTGTCGGGCGAGTTCGAGTCGCAAGCAGGCGGGCGGTCGGCCGATGGGTGGCCGCATGAGCCTTCCCGTCGAAGCCGCAGGGGTGTTCGTGATGATCCTCCAGCCCGGGGCGCCGGCGCCGGTCGGCGACCGGCCGTGGCACCGCGTCAGCGACGGCGTCTACGTGGCGCACGACGGGTGCGGCGAGGGGCTGATCCACGAGTTCCCCGCCACGCTGCAGAAGTGCGGGGACCGGCAGAACCCGCGCCGTTACGTGGTGACGGTCACCACGCCGGTCGACCGCGACGCCAACGGGCGCGTCGAGGTGAACGACCTGCTGCGGTACCTGGCGGCGTTCCACCGGGGCGACGCCGACTGGGACGGCAGCGGCGCGACGGACGTGTACGACCTGCTGGCGTTCCTGGGCGACTTCCGCGACGCCGCGTAGGCCGGCCCGAGGCGTGCCGGGCCGGGAGCGCGCCGCCCGGGGTCAGGACCCCGCGTCCAGGAGCGACCGCCCGGTCATCTCCGCCGGCTGCGGGAGCCCGAGCATCGCCAGGGCGGTGGGGGCGACGTCCGCGAGGCGTCCGCCGGCGCGGAGCCTGGCGTTCTCGAAGCCCCGCCCGACGACGATGAGGGGGACGGGGTAGGTCGTGTGGGCCGTGTGGGGGCTGCCGTCCTCGGGGCTGAACATCTGCTCGGCGTTGCCGTGGTCGGCGAAGACGATCGCCGAACCGCCGCGGGCGAGGGCCTTCTCGACGAGGGCCCCGACGCAGGCGTCGACCGTCTCGCAGGCCCTGACCGCGGCCTCGAGCGAGCCGGTGTGCCCGACCATGTCGCCGTTGGCGAAGTTGACGACGATCACGCTCTCGCAGTCGTCCGCCTCGAGGCGGCGGAGCACGGCGTCGCGCACGCCGGCGGCGGACATCTCCGGCTGCATGTCGTACGTGGCGACCTTCGGGCTCTGGATGATCTCGCGGCGCTCGCCCTCGAACGGATCGTCGCGGTAGTCGTTGAAGAAGAACGTGACGTGCGGGAACTTCTCGGTCTCGGCGCAGCGGAACTGCGTGAGGCCCTGTTTGCTCAGGTATTCGCCGAGGATGTCGACCATCTTCGGGGGCTTGGGGAACGCGACCTTGGCGAGTTCGGCGAGGCGCTCGGAGTACGGCGTCATGAGGACGAAGTCGAGGTCGAGCTTCGGCCCGCGGTCGAAGCCGCGCTCCCCGGTGTCCGGGCTCGGCTTGATGCGCTCGGAGCCGTGGAACTCGGGCTCGAGGAAGGCCGAGCAGAGCTCGCGCGGGCGGTCACCGCGGTAGTTGTAGAAGATGACTGTGTCGCCGTCGCGGATGCGGGTGCGTCGAGTTTCCTCTTCGTCGCTTCCGATGACGGCTGGGAGAATGAACTCGTCGCCGAGAGCGGGTCCATCCGGTTTGTCGTAGTAGGACACGAAGGCGTCGTCCGCGGTGGGATACCAATGATCCCAGTCAACGTCGGGGTAGCCGGTCAACGCCCGATAGGCGGTGGCGACCCGCTCCCACCGGTTGTCGCGGTCCATCGCCCAGTAGCGGCCGACGACGCTGGCGACGCGCCCGACGCCGATCGACTTCGTGAACTGCACGACCTGCTCGGCGAAGGCCTTGCCGGTGAACGGGCCGGAGTCGCGCCCGTCCGTGAAGAGGTGGATGCACACGCTCTCGGCCGGGACCTCGAGCTGCGCGCACAGCCGGAGCAGGGACTCGAGGTGGAAGAGCTGCCCGTGCACCCCGGCGTCGGAGCAGATGCCCATCAGGTGGACGCGCCGGCCCGCGTCGCGGGCGCGGAGGATCGGCCCGGTGAGGTTCTCGATGGAGGCGAGTTTGCCCTCGCGGCAGGCGATCGAGATGCGCACCGCGTCCTGGTAGACCACCCGCCCGGCCCCGATGTTCTGGTGCCCCACCTCGGAGTTGCCCATCGTCCCGTCGGTGAGCCCGACGTCCTCCCCGCTCGTGGCGATGAGCGTGTTCGGCCACTCGGCCATGAGCCGGTCGGCGACGGGCGTCTCCGCGAGCTTCACCGCGTTGAAGGCGTCGTGCTCGGGGTTCGGGTTCTCGCCCCAGCCGTCGCGGATGATGAGGAGCAGGGGCGTGTTCTTGGGCTGGGCGGGCATGTCGCGCTCTCCGGATCGACGTGGGCGGGGAGTCTACGGCGGCGGGGCGGAGGAACGCGGAGGGCGCAGAGGGAGCGGCAAGGGCGATCGCGCCGCATCCCCTCTTCAGCTCTGCGTGCTCCGCGTTCCTCTCGCGTCGCGTTCCCGCGGCGCAGAGGAACCGGGAGCGATGGCGCTCCGGCCGTCGTTCAGGCCCCGCCCGCCCCGGCACGCGACCTACCGCGCCGCCGCGGCCGCCCCCGACACCGCCCGCTCCGCCGCGTGCTCGAACATCGCGCGCCACGCCGGCTCGTGGATCGTGTGCGGCATCCCCGGCACGATCTCGACCGTGATCCCCGCCCCGATCTCCGCGGCCGTCCGCTTCAGCAGTTCCGCCGACCCCTCGAGGTAGAAGTTGTCCGCGCCCCCCGCGTACACGCGGATCTTCCGGGCGAGCGCCTCCGCCGCCTCCGGCTCCAGGCCCGCCCAGGTCTCCCGCAGCACGCGCGAGACGTCGTACCGCCTCCAGTGCTCGATCACCTCCCGGTCGACCGCCCCCGACCCGCGGTCGAACGCGGGGACGGGCCGCCGGCTGCCCAGCGGCCCGCGCTCCGGGCTCGCCGGCCCGAACACGGCCTCGAAGCTCCCGATCTGCCCGCCCGGGCCGAGCACGCCCTCGCGGGCCACGAAATCGCGGTAGAAGAGCACCGCCCGCCCGCCCGGCCCGCGGGCGAGCGGCCGCGGACCGCCCTCCTCATCGACGTACATGCTCGCGCCTTCGGCGTACAGGTCGATCCGCTGGAAGTCCCGGAAATCGACCGGGTCCGGCACGTGGCTCCACGCGCCCGCGAACGCCCCCGGCTCCGTGAGCTGCAGCCACAGGCTCGCCCACCCCCCGCTCGAGGCGCCCGTCACGTACCGGTGCTCCGGGCCCAGCGTCCGGTACCGCTCGTCCAGCGCCGGCAGCAGCTCCTCCACCAGCGCGTCCGCCCACGGGCCGGTCACGGCCGAGTTCGCGAAGACCGAGTGCCCGTGGACGTTCGACGGGTCGGCCGCCGCGACGATCACCCCGCCCCGGTGCTCTTCCGGGATCATCCCCGCGATCTGGAAGACGTCGAAGTGGTCCCCCCCGAACCCGCCGATCCAGACGATCACCGGATACCGCCGCTCCGGGTCGTCCCCGTACCCCTCCGGCAGCGCGACGCCCGCCCGGATCCGCCGTTCCCGCCCGAGGAACGCCGACAGCCTCTCGCTGCGGATCTCCAACAGCTCGAACCCCTCGACCTCCGGGAACGTCATCGGCTCGTGCTCGCGCTCGAGCGTCAGCGCGACCTCTCCCGATTCCGCCGGATCGAGATCCAGCGTCCGCACCGCGCTCAGCAGGTCCCCGTCGCCGAGCCCGGCCTTCGGGCCGTCCGGATCCACCCGCGCCGCGGCCTGCACGCGGTACCGCCCGGCCGGGAGCGCATCGAGCGCGAAGGGGTGCCCGAGCGCGTCGGCACCGACCGTGACCGGCTCCCCCGGCCGCACGTCCGTGACGTCGACGGCGAAGACCGGCGGCGGGTCGAACCACCCGTGCATCGCCTCGACCGGATCTTCATCCCCGCG
>CAYMFP010000305.1:0-3845 GCA_964389385.1 uncultured Phycisphaeraceae bacterium
GGGGGGGGGGGGGGGGGGGGGGGGGGGGGGTGGGGGGGGGGGGGGGGGGCGGGGGCCTGCGAGAGCGAACACGCGAGCCCCGGGCGTCGTCCCGGGGCTTTTCGTTGCGCGGGCGGCTACGCTTGCGGGATGGTGCACGGGACCCGCATCTCGATCCGCCCGCTGATCGGGCGTGAGCGAATTCGCTAGCCCGCCGTGGGCGCGACGGCCGTCGCGCCGGCGCGGCGGGCATCTCCGATCCCGTCCCTCCAATCCCCCACCGCTGTACGATCCGCCCCGCCGATCCACCGCATCGGCCGCCCCGCCGACCGCCCGCGCGGGCCGGAGCCGCCGACCGTCATCCGCCCCGGCGCGGACGGCCGGCCGCTCGATCGCCCGTCCCCATCCACAGGTATCCAGCCATGGCCGACCAGACCGCAGCCCGGACCGAGAAGCGCAACTACAAGCAGACGCTCAACCTGCCCAAGACGGCCTTCCCGATGAAGGCGAACCTGGTGCAGAACGAGCCGGCGAGCCTGGAGCGCTGGGCGTCGCTGGCCGGGGGCAAGGGGCTCTACGCGGCGTTGCGGGAGGCGCGGGCGGGGCGCGAGCGGTTCGTCTTCCACGACGGGCCGCCGTACGCGAACGGGTCGATCCACCTGGGGCACCTGTTCAACAAGTGCCTGAAGGACTTCGTGGTGCGGACGCGGAGCATGATGGGGCTCGACGCGCCGTACGTGCCGGGGTGGGACTGCCACGGGCTGCCGATCGAGGCGAAAGTGATGACGGACCTGCAGGAGAGTGGGGCCGAGAAGGAGCTGCGCGGCCTCGACCCCGCGGAACGGAAGATCCGGGTGCGGAACGCCTGCGAGGCGTACGCGCGGAAGTACGTGCAGCTGCAGGCGGGGCAGATGCGGCGGCTGCTGACGCTGGCGGACTACGAGCACCCGTACCTGACGATGGCGCCGGAGTACGAGGCGGCGGTGCTCGAGGTGCTGGGCGAGCTGTGCGAGCGCGGGCTGGTGTACCGGGCGCTCAAGCCGGTGCACTGGTCGATCGCGAACGAGACGGCGCTGGCCGAGGCGGAGCTGGAGTACCAGGACCGCGAGGACCTGTCGGTGTACGTCGACTTCGAGGCGGAGGACGCGGACGCGGTGTACGACGCGTTCGGGCTGCCGCCGGCCTCGGAGGATGAGGACGAGGAGGGCGGGCGTCCGGGGGCGCGCCCGTCGTTCATGATCTGGACGACGACGCCCTGGACGCTGCCGGCGAACCTGGCGATCGCGGTGCACCGCGACTTCGAGTACGTGCTCGCGAAGATCGACGGGAACTACACGGTCCTGGCGAGCGAGCTGCTGGAGAAGGTGGCGAAGCTGGGCGGGGCCGAGGAGGTCGAGCGCCTCGCCACGTGCCGCGGCGAGAAGCTGCTCGGGCTGAAGTACAGGCACCCGTTCCGCGACCAGCCCCCCACCGTCGGGCCGGTGTACGTGGTCGTGCACGCCGAGTACGTGACGCTCGAGGACGGCACGGGGCTGGTGCACACGGCCCCGGGGCACGGCACGGAGGACTACCAGACCGGGCTCCGCGAGGGGCTGGAGATCTACTGCCCGGTCCAGGCGAACGGGACGTACGACGAGAGCGTGCCGGAGTGGCTGCGCGGGCAGCACATCTGGAAGGCGAACGAGGCGATCGCGAACCGGCTGGAGGAGTCGGGGCACCTGTTCCACAAGAGCCGGTTCCTGCACTCCTACCCGCACGACTGGCGGAGCAAGACGCCGGTGATCTTCCGCGCGACGGAGCAGTGGTTCGTGAGCGTGGACCGCCCGTTCCGTGTGCCGACGGACGGCGGCGGCGCGGAGCACGGCTTCGGGCTGCGCGACCGGGCGCTCGCGGCGATCGGCGCGGACGACGAGCGGGCGGCGCCGGTGTCGCGCGTCCGGAGCGAGAAGCCCGTGGACTTCGTCCCGGCCTGGGGACGCAACCGCTTCCGCGGGATGATCGAGAGCCGCCCGGACTGGTGCATCAGCCGCCAGCGCGCGTGGGGGCTGCCGATCCCGGCGTTCACGATGCCGGACGGGCGGCCGCTCATGACGGCCGCGAGCGTGCGGGCCGTCGCGGCGACGGTGCGCGAGCACGGCTCCGACGCGTGGTTCACGATGTCGCCGGCGGAGCTGCTGAAGGGGTACGACCCGAAGGCGGACGCCGAAGCCCCCCAGGGGCTGGATGTCTCGAAGCTCGAGAAGGGCGGGGACATCCTCGACGTCTGGTTCGAGTCCGGCTCGAGCTGGAACGCGGTGATGCGGCAGCGCTCGGGCGGGCGCGACTACCCGGCGCAGCTCTACCTCGAGGGCTCCGACCAGCACCGCGGGTGGTTCCAGCTCTCGCTGCTGCCGGCCCTGGGGGCGACGGGGCGGGCCCCGTTCGAGACGATCCTGACCCACGGGTTCATGGTCGACAAGGAGGGCCGCAAGCTCAGCAAGAGCAAGGGGCACACGATCGAGAACCTGTTCGAGCGGTACGGCGCCGACGTGCTGCGGTGGTGGGTCTCCTCGCTGGCGTACGAGAACGACGTCAAGGTCGACGACGAGTTCTTCAACCAGGCCGGCGAGAGCTACCGCAAGGTGCGCAACACGCTCCGGTTCATGCTGAGCAACCTGTACGACGCCCCGGCCGCGGGCGAGCCTTCGTTCGCGCCGGAATCGCTGGAGGCGTGGGTGCTCGGGGAGTTCGAGGCCCTGCGGGCGAAGGTCGTCGCCGCGTACGAGCGGTACGACTTCCGCACCGCGCACCTGGCGCTGTACGACTTCTGCAACGACACGCTGAGCGCGACGTACCTCTCGGCGATCAAGGACCGGCTGTACTGCGACCGCCCGGAGAGCCCGCGCCGACGGGCCGCCCAGGCGGCGATGCGGCGGATGACCGACGGGCTCTGCCGCCTGCTGGCGCCGATCCTCTGCCACACGGCCGACGAGGCCTACCGCGAGCTGCACGCCGGGGACGAGCAGGCGTGCGTGCACCTGGCGGAGTTCCCGGCGGCCTCGGGCGTCGCGCGCTCCGACGCCTGGACGGCCGCGATGCGCTGGCGCGAGGAGGCGCAGCAGGCCGTGGAGAAGGCGCGGGCGGAGAACAAGGCCGCCGGCTCCGGGTTCGAGAACCCGCTGGACGCGGGGCTCGTCTGCGGGGACCGGGACGGGGCGCTCTCGGGCTTCGACCGGGCGGACCTGGCGGACCTCGTCGGCGTCTCGCGGGTCGAGTTCTCCGGCCCGGGCAAGGAGATCCAGGTGCGCGACCTGACGGGCGAGCCGCGGTGCGAGCGGTCGTGGAAGCGCGACGGGACGGTGAAGGAGCGCGCCGACGGCGGCATGCTGACCGACCGCGACGCGGAGGCCGTGGGCGTCGCGTGATCGATTCGATGCCGGGCCGGCGGAGATCGCCGGCCCGGCGATTCTTCTCGACCTCGACGGCACACTCGTCCGCGAGCCGGACCTGCAGGCGCCGGGAGGGCGGAGCGATTCCACGCTCCGTGTGCGGCGCCACCGAGGGGCCGCTCGGGGCGCGAACCGACGGGGCCCCCACTTGGGCCGATGCAACGCCGTCCGACGATCTCTCCCCGATGTATGCGCACCAGGGCGCATATGCAGCCATCCACCGCCCGCAGAACCGCGCCAAGACACTTCTTGCGCATGAAATCTGCGCGAAAAAAGCCCTTTGCGTTTCTCGGGAAAGGCGGTAGGCTGTAGCGGTTCCCCTCTCGCTCGCGCCTTTCGGCGCCCGCGACGCTCGCACCGTTCGCCCCGACGTCGGAGACTCGCATGGCTCGACCCCGCCCCGGCCGCCCCCGCCGCGCGTTCACGCTGATCGAACTG
>CAYMFP010000306.1:0-3839 GCA_964389385.1 uncultured Phycisphaeraceae bacterium
CCCTCGCGGAGGCGCGCGGCATGTGCTCGCGTCCCGGCGGCTCTCCCGGTAGTCTGGAACGCCCGCGGCGTTCGCCGCGGCTCTTGCCTCCGTTCCCGATGAACTCTCGCCGGGTGATCTTCATGCCGAGCCGTTCCGCCGCCGTTCTCGCCCTGCTCGCCGCGACCGCGGCCGCCTTCTCCGCACCCGAGCAGCCGCCGGAGGAACCGCCCCTGGCCGACCCCGCCCAGTACGCGGGGCAGAGCGTGGTCCGCGTCGTGCCGTCGAACGTCCGGGAACTGCGCGCGGCCGCGGGCGTCGCGCTCGACGTCTGGACGCACTCCCCGCGCGTCGGGCGCCCGCTCGACCTGCGGGTCGACGCCCGCGGGCTCGGCGCCCTCCGCGGCCTCGGGCTGGACCCGCGCGAGATCCTGCCGGACGTCGAGGCCCACGTCCGCCGTTCGAACGAGCAGATCCGGGCCGGCGCCCTCCCCGCCCTCGCCCGCGGCACGGCGGACGCGTTCTACGACGCGTGGCGCCCGCTCGCGGACCTCGAGGCCCGCATCGACGCGATCGTCGCCGCGAGCGGCGGCGTCGCGAGCGTCTCCGAGATCGGGCGTTCGCACCAGAACCGCCCGATCCGCGCCGTCCGCATCACGGCCCCGGGCGACGCCTCGCGGCGGGCCCAGCTCCTGATCCTCGGCACGCAGCACGCCCGCGAGTGGATCAGCCCGATGACGGTCGTCTATCTCGTCGACGCGTTCGTCGAGGGCTGCGCGAACGACCCGGACGTGCGGGCGCTGCTCGAGTCCGTCGAACTCGTCGTCGTGCCCGTCGTGAACCCCGACGGGTTCGAGTACACGTGGTCCTCGGACCGGTACTGGCGCAAGAACCGGCACCCCTACGGCGCCGCCGTCGGGGTGGACCTGAACCGGAACTGGGCCGAGGCGTGGGGCGGCGAGGGCTCCTCCGGCTCGCCGGGCTCGGAGACGTACCGCGGCCCGGCGCCGTTCTCCGAGCCCGAGACCGCGGCCGTGCGCGACCTCGCCCTCGACCTGCCCCGCCTCGGGGGCTTCCTCGACATCCACAGCTACGGGCAGCTCATCCTCTGGCCGTGGGGATCGACGTACGACGCGCCCCCCGCCCCGTGGGGCCACCTGCACGCGGACGCCGCGCACACGATGGAGGACGCGATCGAGGCCGTCCCCGGCGCGTCGGACTTCGATCCGATGCAGTCCTCCTCGCTCTACCCCGCCGGCGGCGACGTGACCGACTGGATGTTCGCCGAGTTCTTTCCCCTGGCGTACACGATCGAACTCCCGCCGAGCGGCGGCGGCGGGTTCAATCCGCACCCCTCGCTCATCCGCCCCACGGCCGAGTCGATCTTCGCCGGCGTCCGGGCGTTCGTGCCCTTCGCCGCCGAGCCGGTCCGCTTCCCGTACGCCGTGCAGGCGCCGTCCGTCAGCGGCACGGTCGCGCCCGCGGCCGTGAGCTTCGAGCCCGTGGAGGGCTACGGCGCGATCGACCACGGGAGCGGCCTGCTGTCGGTGCGCTACGCGGACACCGGGGCCGAGTTCCCGCCCATCCCGGCGCCGTCCGCCGGCGGAGTCTTCAGCGCCCTGCTGCCGAACGCGCCGTGCGGGGCGGTGCTCGAGGTCACGCCCTCGGCGGCGAACACCGCCGGCGTGCGCGCCGAGGCGGGCACGTTCGCCGTCCCCGTCGGCGAGGTGAGCATCGCGCTGAGTGATGGTTTCGAGACCGACACCGGCTGGACGCCCGGCGACCCCTCGGACACCGCGACCTCCGGGCGCTGGCAGCGGGCCCGCCCCTCGCCGAGCAACCAGAGCGCCGCGCAGCCGACCACGCAGACCACGCCCGGCGGGCGGTACGCCTACCTCACCGGCGCCGTCGAATCCTCGCTCGGGAGCAACGACGTCGACGGCGGGCGGACGACGCTCTACTCCCCCGTGATCGACGCGGCCCCGACCTCCCTCGAACTCTCCGTCTGGTTCTCCAACGACCTCGGCGCCGCCCCGGACAACGACTTCCTCGAGATCGCCGTCTCGGGCGACGCGGGCGCCACCTGGCACGTCCTCGACACGATCCGCACGAGCACGAACGGGTGGGAGCGGCGGGCCTACCCGCTCGCGGGCCTGCTCCCGCCGGACGCACGCACGCGCCTCCGCTTCGTCGCCGCCGACCTCGGCGCGGGCGCCGTCGTCGAGGCCGCGATCGACGACGTGGCCCTGCAGTCGGTCGGCTGCCCCGCCTGCCCGGCCGACGTCGACGGCGAGCCCGGCGTGGCGGTGGGGGATCTGCTCGCCTTCCTCGGGCGGTTCCGCGCCGGCGACACCTCGGTCGACTGGGACCACGACGCCCGGGTCGGCGTGAGCGACCTGCTCGGCTACCTCGGGGCCTTCCGCGCCGGGTGCGAGTAACGCCCGGTCGGCACCGGAGCGGGGCCCCCCGCGTCAGGACCGGCAAGGTCCGCCAGCGTTTCCGGACGCCCCCGCCCGGGCCAGCCCGCCCGGCGTGAAGGGCGCGGCGCAACCCGCCGATCCGATCGCAGCACGGGAAGGGCTATCCCCGAATGGACATCCGCGTCCGCCGCGTCCGAGTCCGCCTCCGGCTCGTCTCGCTCGCCGCGCTGAGCCTCGCCGCCGGCTGCGCCTGGGTTGCGCACGCCGGCGTCGTCGACCTGCAGCAATCGCTGCTCCTCGGCGGCGTGATCTACGCCCTCGCCCTGGCCGCGCTCGCCTTCGTCGACGCCCGCGCGGCCCACCCGCTCACGATCCTCGCCGTCCCCGCCCTCGGCGCGATCGGCATGTGGCTCCCCGCCGTCGAGGCCCGGGTGGAGGCGCTGCTGCACGCGCACCTCGCGGGCATCATCGGCCCCGGGCTCGCGGGCAACCTGGTCCTCCCGCTGACGCTCTTCGCCGCCGGGCTGCTCGGCGCGCTCGGCACCGCCGCGGCGATCGGCTCGACCAGGCCCCTCGAGCGCGGCGCCGCCGCGGCCCTCGGCGTCGCCGCGGTCCCGCTCGTGCCGAGCGCCCCGGACTGGGTCATCGCCGCCGCCGTCGTGGTCTGGCAGGCGGTGCTGATCGACCGGGCCGCGGCGGCCGTGCTCGAACGGACGGTCCGCCGCGCCGAGTCCTGCTGCCACAGGTGCGCGCTGCCCTTCCCCGACGTCCGCCCGCTCATCTGCCCGCGCTGCAAGGCCGTGCAGGAGAGCACCGGGTTCAGCCGCGCCGCCAACGACCAGTTCGCCGCGATCGCCCGCAGCCGGCTCGAACCGCCGGAACCCCTCCCCGCCCACGCGGCGTTCGACGATCCGGACGACGCCGAAGATGAAGATATCGACGGCGACGCCTCAGCCGACGCGGCGCCCCGCGCGGCGGCGTGACCGCGGCATCGCCGGGCGCGGCTGCGCGAGGTAGATCTCCAGCTCCTCCGGGATCACCCGCAGCCCCCGCCGCCGCGCCTTCGCCACCGCGTACTCGAGGCTCAGCCGCATCCGCCGCTCCACCGCCGGCGTCACGTTCAGGCCCAGCTCGCGCATCTTCTCGAGCGCGAACGCCCACGCGTAGTACTCCTCCAGGCACCGGGGCTTGTACGTCCCGAAGCCGATCGCGTGGTGCCCGATCTCGTGCAGGAACACGGCCGCCGACATCGGGCCCCGCGGGCGCGGCGCCTCGATCAGCCGCGCCACGCTCCCGTCGGAGTACGTGATCTGCCACGCCACCCCGGACATCGCCTTGCGCCACTTGCGCACCCGCACGCCGTAGCGGGCGAGCATGTCGCGCGTGACCTGCTCGTAGCGGTCGCGCATCGTCCCCGCACCCACCCCCACCCCCACCCCC
>CAYMFP010000307.1:0-3827 GCA_964389385.1 uncultured Phycisphaeraceae bacterium
GTGGGGGCGGGCGGGCGGCGCGCGGCCTCCCCGTTTTTTCCAGACGGGCCTGGGGCGGAAACCCCATTCGCGGTAGGATACTCGGACCCGCGGAACGAGCCGCGGAGCGTTCCCGAGGAGATCCGAGATGGTCCGAATCGCAGCGGCCGCCGCTCTGGCGGGCATCGCCGGGGCGGCTCAGGGGCAGGTGATCCAGTTCATGTCGCAGATCCGCGGGCTCGACGCGGGGACGCCGAGCCCGGCCGTGGGCGTGCTGGCGGGGGAGCTGGACGTGGGCGACCGGAGCTTCCTGTTCTTCTACTCGATCAGCGAGAACCTGATCGGCGAGCCGGCGTCGCCGGGCGCGCACATCCACGAGGGGTACGAGGGGGAGAGCGGGCCGATCGTCTTCCCGTTCGAGACGGGCGCCTGGCCGCTGGTCGGCGGGTACGCGTGGACGGGGATGACGGACGAGCAGATGGCCCGCCTGATCGACGGCGGGTACTACATCAACTTCCACACGACCGCGTACCCGGGCGGGGAGATCCGCGGGCAGCTGCTCGCGGTGCCCGCGCCGGGGGGCGCGGCGCTGCTCGCGCTGGGGGCGCCGCTCGCGGCGGTCCGCCGGCGGCGCGGCGTCTGACGAACGCCGGGCCCGGGCCCGCCGAGCGACGCCGGTCGGAGGAGGCCGGCGTCGTTCGTTTTTGGGGCGTGCTCCGGCGCGGCGGGCGGCACCGGTCGGGGGGATCGGAGGAGCCGGCGCCGGCGGGGAGGTCTGATCTCCGGGGGCGTGGTGTTGCCGCGCGGGGCAGGCGGTTTCCCTGCCCGAGGCTCGCGTGAAGTTCGCCGCGTCCGCACGGCGGCCGCGCCGCGGCGACATCCGCATGTATGTTCGATCGGTGCGGGCCGAGGCCCGCGAGGAGGAGAACATCATGCTGAAGATGGCAGGCGTCGCTCTGGGCGTGCTCTCCGGGTCCGCGTGCGCGCAGATCCTGTTGTTCACGGCGCAGATCACGGGGGACCAGGAGGTCCCGGCCCCGGTGGCGACGGAGGCGAGCGGGTTCATGACGGGCGTGCTCGACCGCGGGGCGAACTCGTTCTCGTTCTCGTGGGAGATCACGGGCCCGCTGAACGGCGATCCGTCGGCCCCCGGCGCGCACATCCACACGGGGTTCGCGGGGCAGAGCGGGTCGATCATCTTCCCGTTCGACACCGACGCGTGGGAGCTGACCGGCTCGGCGACGTGGATGAACATGACCGAGGACCAGGAGGAGCGGCTGATCGCCGGCGGGTACTACATCAACTTCCACACGTCGGCGCACCCGAGCGGGGAGATCCGCGGGCAGATCCTGCTCGTGCCCGCGCCGGGCGCGGCCGGGCTGCTCGCCGCGGGCGGGCTGCTCGCGGCGCGGCGGCGCCGCTGAGGCGGCGATCCGGAGAGGCCGAGTCAACCGGGGGCGCCGGCCCGAGAGGGCGGCGCCCCTTGTTCGTTCCGCGGCCGGCGCGCTGGCGCACGGCCCGCGTCCGCCGGGCACGCCGCGGCGAAGAGGCGGGGCGATGGCGCCGCTCCCCGACCCGCACGCGTACAGAACGCCCGACCACGACATCGACCCGCTCTTCATCGAGCGGTGGTCGCCCCGCGCGATGAGCGGCGAGGCGATCACGCGCGGGGAGATGCTGCGGCTCTTCGAGGCGGCGCGGTGGGCGGCCTCGACGTACAACGAGCAGGAGTGGCGGTTCGTCTACGCCCTGCGCGGCACGCCGCACTTCGAGCGGCTCTTCGGGCTGCTGAACGAGGGCAACCGGGCGTGGTGCGGTCGGGCCGCGATGCTCTGCGTGGTCTGCTCGCGCAGGGTCTTCGAGAAGAACGGCAAGCCGAACCCGGTGCACGTCTTCGACAGCGGGCTGGCGTTCGCGAACCTGGCGCTGCAGGGGACGCGGATGGGGCTGGTGGTGCACGGGATGCAGGGGTTCGACTTCGAGCGGGCGAGGTCGGAGCTGCGCGTGCCGGAGGACCACGGCGTGAACGCGATGTTCGCGGTGGGTCGCCCCGGAAACCCGGCGGACCTGCCCGAGCAGCTCCGCGAGCGGGAGAGGCCGTCGGGGCGGAAGCCGGTGGAGGAGATCATCCTCGAGGGCGGGTTCGGGGCCTGACCGCGCGGCGGAGCAGCAGAACTCCGACCTGCTGCTCCGCGGCTCTGCGGTTCCGGCTCAGGCTCAGGCGGACGTGCGGTCTCTCGCGAAGGGGGTGGGGCCTACCGTGCGGCATGAACCCCGACGACGACGTCTGCCTGTGCTTCCACGTCTCGCTGCGGAAGATCCGCGCGTACCTGAACGCGGAGAACCCGCGGGTGGCGTCGCTGATCGGCGAGGTGCTCAGCGCGGGGACGGGGTGCCAGTGGTGCGTCCCGTTCCTGCGGGAGCTGCACCGCCAGCACCAGCGGGGCGAGAAGCCGGACCTGCCGTTCGGCCCGGAGGAGTACGCGGAGAAGCGCGGCGAGTACAAGGCCAAGGGCGAGCGCGACGCGGCGTTCGTGCGGCGCGCGGCGGGGGACGAGGAAGAGCCGGATCGTCCGGGCTCCTGACGAGCCGGCCGCGCGAGCGGCCGGGGGTCTCATGGCTCCGCGCTGTCTTTGCTCGCGCCCGTCCCGGAGCGGCGCCCGCACCGCCGGATCCGCGCGATCCGGGTTGGCGGTGAGCTCGCGGCGCGAGCGATCTGCCCGCGGGCATCGCCTTCCCCGCACGATCGAACGGCCGTCGGCGCAGCGGTCCCGCCATCGTGCGAACGGGCTGCAATGCGCGGCCGGATGGACCGGAGCCCCGGCCGCTCGCGTGGCCGGCTCGTCCGGTGCGGCACATCCTTCTCAGCGGTTGGTGGTGCCGAGATCCGCGCCCTGCTCATCGCTGGTGTACGTCACCGCGCGATGGAACGCGCCCTCCGTGTTCAGCCAGATCGTGCTGCCGCCCTCCGTCCAGACGGTCCGGCCCGGCGGGATCAGGCCGCGCTCGCGGAGGCGGCGCGAGGACCACGACTTGCACTCGCCGATCACCTTCTCCGGCGTGTACCCGTGCGCAGCAACGACGAGGTGGACGTGGTTCGTCCGAACGTTCATCGCGTGGAGCCTCCACGAGCGGAACGCCGCGTGCGCCTCGATCGTGTCGGCGACGACGATCCGCATCTCGTCGTCGAGGAGCAGGGGCGGGAACTTCATGCGCCCGAGCATGCGGCGTTCGAGGTAGGCGTCGGGTGCTTCGACCGGCGTTCCGGGCTTGTTTCGAGCGCGATGGACCCAGCCGCGCCCGTCGCCGCTGGGGCGGGTGCCGTAGGTCGTGAATGTAAGAAAGTACCCCAGCGGCTCCATCGCCGCAGGATATCGGGCCGGCGGCGCGGGCCGCCGGGGGTCCCGGGCGTTCGGCGGGGCGCTGCTCGTGCACGGGGCGGGGATCGACCCGGAGACGCCCGAGAACCCGCGGTGCCCGCGGGCATGCAAGGGGTCTGCCGGCTCGCGCACCGCGGGGCCGGCGGGATGCGCGTCGGCCGTGCCCGGGCGGAGGGCGTCCGGTTCGGACGCGAGGAAGGACAGATGAGGGCACGGGAGCCCCGGCCGCTTGCGCGGCCGGCGCGTCGGGCAATGAAAAACCCGGGCGTGCGGCCCGGGTTCTTCACGATCGGTAGAAGGAGGCGGGTTACTCGGCGCCCTCGTCGAGGGTGCGCAGGCTCAGGTCGTAGTCGGCGAGGCGCTGGCGGATCTCGATGAGGGAGGTGGCGCCGAAGTTCTTGACGCCCATGAGTTCGGCCTCGGTGTGGCTGACGAGGTCGCCGAGCGTCTGGATGTTGAGCATCTGCA